>DAOTTO010000023.1:0-7385 GCA_034437895.1 Anaerolineae bacterium
ATCGCTTGCATGTCGAACTTAACCAGTTCCTGACTGACGGATGCCAGCGGCGAAAAGCGACCTAACTTGTTTGCCCACGTCACAATATTGTCTACGCGGCTCTGCACCGACGGCGGCAGCCAACCATTCGGACGACGGCGGTTATTAAACCGCGCTGGACGATAGCGGGTATGACGCGCCCTACGACCCCGCCGCAATGAGCGCCGCGATTCGAGCGCATCTTTGATCTGCTGCCCACGATGGGCTAATTCCGCCGACCAGATCAAGCGTTTACCCCGTTTGAAGTCTGCGACTAACGCTATGCCCGTCGTTTTGCTGCCGGGATCAACTTTGAAGGCGATAGGCTGCACATCGCCGCCGTCCCGTTCTTTCAGGATGATCGTAAAAGGATATTGGCGATAGACTGCCGCTTTCCCTTTGTCCAGTAGCTCCCGCGCCCGTGCCGGATGGCAAGGCATGAGGGGCTGTTTGTTGCGGTCTAGTACAAATACACGTTGCATGAAAGTTACCTTTCGTTTCTCGGATTGCTCCGGGTAAAGTCTTCCTCGACAATGTTATGTGGTGGTTTTGTGTACACGACACTGGTTTAGACCCTCAACCTGTTTAATCGTGTACCGCAGAGTTCAGGGCTGGAACGTCACCCTGAAGTGCCTATTTATTCACCGCTAACGGAGTTCCCCGAAGGGAGCTAAGTCTGGTCAGCACGGCTTGCATTGCTACAAGCCCCTAGCTTTAGCTATGGGGTCGCTGACCCCCTCCCTGCAAACTTAATAAGGCGGCGCGAACTTCTTTGCCCAGCGACGATTCAAAATAATCTTGCAAATGGGTTTGTTGATAGCGTCGAGAAAGCGCTGTGAGGTCGCTGTCGTCTTTTCGGAGGTCGTTGAGGATCGCCTGATAGCCTTGATCCACTTGTATGATGAATTGTTGAACCAGAAGCTCATTCTGACCATTGAAAGCCTGCGTTGCTTCCCACAAGGTCGCTGTGCCTTCCATTTCGTGAATTTCCGCCACGAGCCATTGCAGTTGTTCGCGGGTGCGCTCATTGGCTGGCAGCACCCACGCCGCATCATGCAGCAAGATCGCTCCAAGACGCTTGAGCTTACGCCAGATATACACGCGGCGCGAAGTGGGTTCACTTGAAACTTTATAGGTCAGCAGCAGCCACATCAATCACCATAAAAGTAACGATGGTTACATTTTAGCATTGATTTTGTGCAGGTGTCAAGCCCTCACGATAGCAGGCAGTGGCTATAAGCATGGGTACTGTAGGGAGTGATCTGCGTGTCACTCCCGGCGGCCTCGCGGGGAAAGTCAAGCAAATGGATAAAGTCTAGTTTATGGTCTTGCTTCTGCCTAAAGTGAGAAAAGATACGCGATTAAATCCAATAAATCCTCTTCAGAAAGGAACTGTCCATAATTGGCAAACATGAGGTTCTCATAGCCTTCGACGACGTAACTGCCGGGGTCTAAAATGCTCTGGCGGATGTATTCCTCAGCGGAAAGGTTGGCGATGCGCTCACTCGCTTGCTGACTAATGTCGGCCAGTGTCGGCCCTATCGTGCGGCCTGGGCGGAAAAGCCCCCCCGTTTGTACCGCATGACAGGCGATACAAGAAACAACCCCACCTCCCATATCACTAAAAAGTATTTCGCCGCGTCCAGCATCGCCTGTTGCGACTGTTGGCGCTGGCATCTGCGTGATGGGCGTAAACGTGTCCCAAAAAATGACACACGAAGCCAACAGAGGCGTTAAACAGATTAGACCGATTAAAAAACGTTTCATCTCGCCCTCAATCAATAGACAATGAAGGGCGAACCCGCTGGCTCGCCCTCCAATTTAAGATATTCTTATCAGAAAAGCTATCCCGCTGCGGGCAGCCGAATAATGCTGCCGTCTCCCGCCGCGACGAAAACCGAGCCGACACTGGCGACAATGCCGCCATCAGGTGCTTCGGCTAAAGCGAAGGGGAAGTTTAGCCCTTCGGCAACCGCCGTTACTTCACCCTCCACGATGCGCGAGATTGTGCCGGGTAAAATGTCTTGCGGGCCGCCGGGGCCGAATCCTGCCAATTCTGCGAAGTAGATGCTGCCATCGCTGGCGACAAGCACATCGGTGACAGCCGTATAGCCGTCAAACGATGCCAGTTCTTCGCTGCCGTCGGCGCTGTAATGCTTGACACTGCCGGCCTCTGTTGCGATGCCTTGCCCCAAGAAGGCAACCCATACTGTCCCATCCTCGGCAAAATCGAAGCCGACAGGGACGGGGTTGGTATCCCATGTCTTGAAGACCGTCAGGCCAGAGTCTTCTACCCAACTGTAAAGGGTATTTGCACCGGTATCGAGGATATAAACCGTCCCATCCGGTGCAATATCGATGTCATTGGGATTGCTGTAGATTTCTTCGGTGGTGTCGGGATTATTGGCAATTTCGTAAGCAAGGAGATCGATAAAATTCCTGACGCGGTAAATCTCGTTTTCACCATAGACGACTTTTTCAAGTTGGACGACGGCTGTATTAAAGGGCGAAATGCCCGGCCCTTCCGACATCACCAGCCACAGCCCGTTTTCTGTTGGCAGAACACGCTGTACACCCAACGGCCCGCCGCTGTAGCTGGGTAAATTAGGCAGAACAACCGTTACAGTGCCATCAGGAGAAATCATCAAGACATCCGCAGTTGCTCCTGCGCTGATGGGTTGTCCAAATTCGTCTGTGCCTTCTAATTGAGTGGTGCCGCCTGTGCCTGCCTCTGCCACCCATAAATTGCCATCGGCATCATAAGCGATTCCGCGTGGATAGGTTAATCCTGAAGCGATAACTATGTCATCCTGTGCCGCAAGCGGGACAGAAAACAAAAGCAAACTCACCAAACCAAGTAGTAGAACGCTTAATTTCCGCATTGTTATTCCCCTTTGAATGATCGTGTCTACAAAAACTATCATAGGGGATTTTTGAGTTTGTGCAACTGATTTGGCCTCATGCTGGATGGATTCAACTCGTGAGGGAAAGGTAATGAGATGAGTGGCATAAGGGCGAGAAGTGACGCTGGGGCTGCGTTTCCCTATGCGTCATGATTCCCGATTTGTGCCTACGTCCATTGCACCAGCAGCGCTTCCATTGTTAAGCCGGGGCCAAACGCCATCATGACCCCATAATCGCCCGCTACAGGTGAGCCGATCTGCATAATACGCTCCAGCACAAATAAAACAGTGGGTGAGGACATATTGCCATAATCGCGCAGAATATCGAGTGAAAACTGTATCTGAGCATCGGACAAGCCAAGCTGCGTTTGAATATGCTCAACGATTTTTTTACTGCCGGGGTGAATCGCCCAGAATTTGATGTCCTCACAAGAAAGACCATTTCTAGTCAGCAGGCGCTCGGTAAAGTTGCGGATATTGGCCGCCAGCAGATCGGGAATGTAGCTGGAAAGATACATACGGAAGCCGTGATCGGTAAGCGTAAACGACATTTGGTCGAGGGTCTGGTAATCGCAGTAAGTTTCCGCGTCGATGATTTGCGGTCCGCGTGATTGGGTTGCAGTCGTGCTGCTGCCGATAAGCATCATCGCCGCGCCATCTGAGAAAAGAGAAGTGGAAACCATGCTCTCGGAAGACTCATCAAATTGCAGGTGAATGGTGCATAATTCAAGCGTCAGCACCAACGCCAGCCGATTCTCATACGCTTTTACACTCTCCAAAGCGCGGCGGATGGCAGGGAAGGCGGCATAACAGCCCATGCCAAGAATACACGTCCGGCTGAGATTGGGGCGCATCCCAAGTTCACGCGCAAGATGGAGGTCAAGGCCGGGCGTATCAAATCCCGTACAGGACACGACGATAAAGGTTGAAATTTCATGTGGTGCTATACCCGCCCGTTCCAAACCGCAGCGGATCACTTCGCCGCCGAGTTTGATAGCTTCTTGCATATACAGGGCGTTACGCTGTTCGGTGGTTTTGTTTTCGGTAAAATAGGTTTCTTCAACAACGGAATGGCGAAATTCAACACCAGACTGCTCAAAAAGCGCATGAACCGCACGTTCACGCCGTTCCGATTGAATATCAAGCAGATTCACGTAAAAGCTGGAAATTTCATGCTGGCTGTAACGCCTGTACGGGACAGCCGTTTGTAACGCCAGAGTCATTGGATGTGCCATATCAAGACTACCGTTCTACTAAATGTAAATTACGAGTCTGGGCTACGATAAAATGGCCTAATGCGGGAAAACGATTGAGGATATGCAGCCCCGGCGTTAGGAGCGCAGGCCGCAGCATGACGGATTGCAACAGCCGTCCCAAGCGAATACGGCTGTGGAAGGTTCTATCCCAACTACGCGCATAATTCTGTTTCATCACATCGGCGCTCACCTCATCAGCGAGATAACGCTCAACAGCACGCGCCGCCAGCCTGCCGCTGTGGAGCGCCATCGCCATGCCATCGCCTGCCAGCGGCGCAATCATGCCAGCAGCATCTCCCGCCATCAACACATCGCCTTCCAACGAAGATTTATTCATGAACGGGACTTGTCCGATGCTCAGCCATGCTGGATCGACGGGTATCGCGCCCGATAACCAAGCCGCGAGGTGTGGATTTTGAGCGCACATCCATTGGATGAACCTCTCCACTGGAGCAGGAGCGCCGTGTGTCGCCTTTTGGAACACGTCCTGACGTACCAGCAGGCAAACATTCGTCTGACCATTTTCAATTTCTGACATGCCGCAGTAGCCGCCCGGAAAGACATGCAGATCAATATGATTGGGCAGCGGGGAGCCGATAAAATGGCGCTTGAGGCCGATATAAGGCTGGGGACGGTGCAGAAATGACCGGTTTAAAACGCGGTCTAGAGTGCTGCGCTTACCGTATGCGGCGATCACAGTCTTCGCCTCAAAGGTCTTGATTCCTGCTTGGCTGCGGGTCGTAAGGCAAAAATTTGTCGCAAGGCTGCCGCTGATTTCGGTGACTCGTGTCCCGCTGTGGAGCGTTACGCCCTGTTCGACAGCATAATGCGCCAGTGCTTCATCTAATGCGTAGCGGCTGATGCCTAGCGCAGGAGCAGGAAGTTTTGAGCGCCATACGCTGCCATCGGGTGCGGTCACACACACCGTTTGAATGGAGACAGGTTTCAACTTTTGCAATTCGGGCAAGAATCCCGACTCGGCAAACAGCGCGGTACATTCCGGCGAGAGGAATTCGCCGCACACTTTGGGATGCGGATATTCTGCTGCCTCTAGCAGGAGTACGCGCCGCTTTTTTTGTGCCAACGTAATCGCCGCGTTACATCCGGCGAGGCCGCCGCCGATAATGGCTGCATCAAACAAGAGGTTTCTCCGCGATAAGCGTCATACGCCAAGGGAAATGGGTATAAATCCGCACATTTTTTAAGCCAGCAGCTTGTGCCAAAATGGATAATTCTCCCGGTGTATAAGCGCGTCGAATCGAAAGGATGCCGTCATGCCGCGTCAGGTAATGACGGGCGAACAGCGGCTGAATCAAGCGGAAAGCAATAAGCGGCAGATAGCCGCGTGTCAGGTCGCTCATGATGATGCCGCGCTGCGCGAGATGATAAGTGTGCGCTAGAAAGTCGATGATCTGTTGAGGCGAAAGATGATGAAGAAATAAAGTGGAAATATAGTAATCGACACTTTGCGGCGCGAAAGGCAGGCTAGACGCATCACCTTGCAGGAGATGAATATTCGAGGTGTGCGATGCCTTTGCCTCATGTTCACGCGCCATAGCCAAATTACGCGCTGATAGATCAAGCGGGTAAAGGGTGATAGGGAGGCGATGCTGCCGCGCCCATTGTGCGATGAAAAACGCCATTTCTCCCGCACCCGTTCCAATATCGACAATCCGCAGCGGCGCTTTCTGCCGCCGAAGCAGCGGAAACAGATGGCGCGTTAAGGCTAGAACGCCGCCCAACCAGCGGTTAATCACCCACATTTCATGCAGATTCATCCGTACATCTGATTCGGAACCAGCGCCTTGATCGAGCAGTTCTGGCTGATCTTTGCGCGGGGGACTCCAAAACAAAAGCCGATTAAAATAAGAGACTTTAGGAGGAAGCGTATAATCGACCATGACTTCCGATACCATTTGATGACAATAACATTAAGATACATTAAAGACTGACCCTCACAGAAGATAAACCCGCAGGTTAGATGGCAGAATAGAAGTAGGTGAGAGCAGTATGAAAGTCGTTTCGATGTGATTTTCGCGTTACAATGAGGGACTTCATCAAGATGTGAGAACGCACGATGATGCGCTGTCTTTTATCCTCTCGGTTGATCCTCGCAGCGGCAGTATTCACGGCCTGTTTGTTCATGCTGCTTGTGGTTTTGTGGCTTCCCATCAAAAGCGATGTCCTGATCTTTACCTCGATGCGAACTGGCAGCGCCGATATTTATGTCATGGATGTATGGCGCGGGTTTGAACAACGCCTCACCACTGAACGGAGCGATGAAGATGCCCCGGCGTGGTCAGCCGATGGTGAGCAGATCGCGTTTGTAGCAGATCGGGACGGCAACGCGGAAATCTATCGGATGGATGCGTATGGCGAGAATACCGAGCGCTTGACGACGTATCTCGGCGCGGATTTTTCCCCTTCGTGGTCGCCGGATGGTGAGCAGATCGCGTTTGTTTCCGGGCGCGATATCGATATGGAAATTTATCTTCTGACTCTAGCTTCCGGCGAAATTCGGCAATTGACCGACAACGCCAATAATGATTACGCCCCTGTTTGGATTGAGCGCAAAGGGCATACCGTTATCGCTTATACCTCGGTCTATGATGGCAACACCGAAATTTATTTTATTAATGCCGATGGCGGTGAGGTGGATACGCTGATGAACGCCATCACGATCAGCTTTACGCCTGCTTGGTCGGGCGATGGCGGACGGATGGCTTTTCTGTCGTATCGCAGCGGCAACAGTCAGATGATGGTAACGGGCGACTCGGATGTGGCACGTCCACTGACGGAAGTGAATACGAGCGTGAATGCGCCGGATTGGTCGCCGGACGGGGAATGGATTGCGTTTGAATCGCCGCAATCCGGCAACACAGAGTTGTATATGATTCGGGTGCGTGATGGGCGCGTCCGGCAGTTGACGCATAATCCCGCGCCAGATTATGACGCACAGTGGAAGCCGTGAAGCGTTAACCCAACCCGTAGGGGAGTGGGAGAAATTCGGGGCGCATGGTCTTGTTCCCTTTCCCCATACCCCTTGCGACCCTTAGCGTTCTTCGCGCCTTTGCGGCAACTCTTTAACCACTTTAGGACTTTCGCTCACGCATTTACCCCACCCCTAAATCCCCTCCCCATTGCATGGAGAGGGGACTTCAAGATGCGTTTTTCTCCCCCTCTCCAAGTATTGGAGAGGGGGCCGGGG
>DAOTTO010000024.1:0-11980 GCA_034437895.1 Anaerolineae bacterium
GACTTCGCACGTGGGGCAACGCTCGCAGTGCGCGATCCTGACAGCTCAGAAATCGCACGCGGCCTGAGCAATTACAGCGGTGACGAGCTGCGGAAACTGTGCCGTGTTAAATCCGCGCAAATCGGCGAAATTTTAGGTTACAGCTACGGCGACCACGTCATCCACCGTAACAGTATGGTTTTGCTGGGTTAAATCCAAAAAAGAACTTTTGGTCTAATTTTTACTTTTAGGATAAAATCCACACTATCGTCTTCACAAAGTAGACCGACGTAAGTAAATGGAAAAGATTTAACCACAGAGCGCACGGAGAACACAGAGATTTAAGTTCAAATTCTTGGTGTTCTTGGAGCCTTGGTGGTTCAAAAATTTCCAATTGTTTATCAAAGATTACTACAAGTAAAGGATTTTTGACCAATGTCCGACATCAACGGCGCGAAAATTTATTATGAAGTGACCGGAACAGGCCAACCGCTGGTCTTTGTTCACGCTGGAATCGCGGATAATCGGCTGTGGGACGATCAAGTGCCTGTTTTTTCACAAAAGTATCAAGTCATCCGTTATGATATGCGCGGCTATGGCAGAAGCGAACCCGTCGCTATGGAATTTTCGCATCGAGAAGATTTGATCGCTCTCCTCGGTTTTCTCGGCATTGAAAAAGCGATTTTAGTCGGCTGCTCAATGGGTGGAATGATCTCGATGGACACGACTTTCGCCGCGCCAGAATTGGTAAGCGCATTGGTCATGGTCTGTTCGGGGCCGAATGGCCTGGAGATTGATCTGAAAGACCATCCTTATACGCCCATCATAGAAGCCAAATTTGAGGCGGTTGAGGCAGCAGAAAAGGCCAAAGACTGGGCATTGATGAACGAAATCGAAACGCAGATCTGGTTCGATGGGAGAGGGCGCACTCCAACGGATATTGATCCGACAAAACGGGCGAAAGCACTCGATATGAATCGCATCGCTATCGAACATGCCGCCAAAGAACTCGGCAGCTATAAAAAAGGGATCGGTGTCAATGCGCCAGAACGATTAGAAGAGTTAACCATCCCCTTGCTTATCATCGTTGGCGCATTGGATACGCCGTATGCTTTAGCAGTCGCTGATGTGATGGTAGAGCGCATCCCGAATGCACAAAAAGTTCTCATTGAAAATACCGCTCATCTGCCGAGTTTAGAACGTCCAGCGGAGTTTAACGCTGTGTTATCCACGTTTTTGGATCGCATAAGTTAAGAACACTGTCATCAAGTGACGTAGGATAATCCCATCAAAATTCATATCAACCGTATAGGATTATTTTGAACCACAAAGACACGAAGGACACAAAGTAAATTCTTTAATTTCTGTTTTCCTTTGCGCCTTTGTGGTTATATTTGTACTTTTATGAGCTACGACCAAAATTTAATGCGATTGCCCTGTCAGGTGGCGGTTCTGACCAGATTTGTTACAATGACTTCTGTCAATATCTCATTATTGTGAGCTTAGCTATGTTAGAAACCACCTCTGCGCCTACAACCATCCTTGACCTGACTCAAATGGGCAAAAATGCCCGTGCCGCTTCGTATGCCCTAGCGAAGGCGACCACCGCGCAAAAACGTACAGCCTTATTCAAAATTGCCGACGCTTTAGACGCAAATGCTGAAAGTATTCTCGCCGCAAATCAGCTTGATCTCGACGAAGGACGCATCAATGGGCTTTCGGCAGCCCTGCTTGATCGGCTTGATTTGCAAAATCGACTGGGTGGGATCGCCAATGATGTGCGCCATGTCGCGCAGCTTCCTGATCCAGTAGGCGCGGTCTTTGATGAAAATGTGCTGGAAAACGGCTTGAAGGTAAGCAAACGGCGCACGCCGCTCGGTGTATTGGGTGTGATCTATGAAGCGCGGCCTAACGTGACTGTTGATGTCGCGGCCTTAGCTTTGGCGACAGGTAATGCTGTGATTTTACGCGGTGGCAAAGAAACCTTCCGCAGCAATATGGCGCTTATTCAGGTCTTGCGCGGCGCATTAGCAGAATCGGGCTTCCCACAAGAAGCCGTGCAGTATATTGAAAGCACTGACCGCCGTTATGTGGCGGAAATGCTGAAGCTACATCAGTATATCGACATGATTATTCCACGCGGTGGCAATGCGCTGCACAATTTCTGCCGTGAAAACAGTACGATCCCCGTCATTACAGGCGGAATCGGCATTTGCCATCTTTACGTGGATGAAACCGCCAAGCTGGACGATGCGCTGGCAATTATCCATAATGCCAAAACACAGCGTCCATCGGTTTGTAACGCGCTGGATACGCTGCTGGTCAACAAACAAATCGCGGCGGAATTTTTGCCCCGCGTGACCGCCCATCTCGGTAAGGATGGGGTTACGTTCCGAGCCGAACCTCGTGCTTACGAAATTTTGCGAAATGATGCACAGGTGCAAACGGCTGATGACGAGGATTTCGATATCGAATGGCTTTCATTGATCTTAGGCTTAAAAGTGGTGGATGACCTTGATGAAGCGATTGCCCATATCCGCCAGCACAGTACACAGCATTCCGATGGAATCTTGACGCAAAATATGGATGACGCGAATCGCTTTTTAGATGAGGTTGATTCCGCCGTTGTATATGTGAATGCCAGCACCCGTTTTACCGATGGAAGCGCACTCGGTTTGGGCGCTGAAGTGGCAATCAGCACTCAAAAACTTCATGCGCGGGGGCCGATGGCGCTGGAAGCATTAATGACGTATAAATGGATTATCATCGGCGAAGGTCATATCCGGTAATAATTGTTAGATTTCGTAAAATATTCATAATGTTTTTCGTCAAATTGGTGTAGTATAGATTCTAAATGAAGCTCTTTATCGATAGAATTAATTGAGTGGTAAACAAATAATGCCTACCATACTCCTTCTGGACGATAACAAAGACATGCTGCAAGTTTTGAGCGAAACACTCGAATTTCATCAGCATACCGTGATCTGTGGTTTTAATGGGCATGAAGGCATTAACCATCTGAATACCTGTACACATCTCCCTGATGTCATCATCAGTGACCTTAATATGCCCAACATGAATGGGGTAGAATTTTTGGGTGCATTGCAGCGTAACACCATCTGGTCACAAATCCCGGTCGCTATTATGAGTGGAGAAACAGGGGATCGGAGTCACATCCTTCAGGCAGGGGCAGATGCGTTTGTGCTAAAGCCATTTCATTATCAAGAAATTGAAATCTTGCTCCAGCAGCTCATCCAAACGACGCGCTAATACTGCCTTAAACATAAGATTGTCTTCTTTTCGCATCGTCCCCATGTAATGCGTGTTTTAGATAAAAATACGCAAAAATAACTTCTTGCTACGAAAAGACTTAAAATTAATGTCAAAAACACTCATCATCCTCAACCCCCACGCAGCTAGCGGACGTGCAGGGCGTTTATGGACGCAAATCGAACCCATTCTTTGGGATAAATTGGGCGAACTGATTATTGCAGTCACCCAACACCCCGACGAAGTGGCGCAGCATCTTGATAAAGCCTATGCCAGTGGAATAACCCGCGTAATCGCTATCGGCGGCGACGGCACCAATCACGCCTTGGTTAATGCTTTGGCAGACCTGAATGCCCAGCACCCAGATGGCCCGCCGATGGTTTATGGAACGCTGCCTATTGGTACCGGGCGCGATTGGGCCCGCAGCCGGGGCATTCCGTTTGGTATTAAAGAGGCGGCGGATTGGATCGCCAGCGCCCAACCCCGCCCCACCGACATTGGCCTATTGACGATTGAAGGCGGGAGCGCAGTTCATCGCCGTGAACATTTTTTGAACATTGCCAGTGCCGGACTCAGCGGTGAGGTCGATGCCCAAGTGAATCGCTCTGAAAAACGCCGTGCGTGGACATTTTTGCAGGCGACAGTAAGCGCGATTATCCGCTATAAACCACAGCGATTACGTATTACCCTAGACGACGAAAGCTGGTTTGATGATAAAGCCTTTGTCGCGGTGGTCGCCAACGGCACGACCTTCGGGCATGGGATGAAAATCGCGCCGAATGCCAGCACTAATGACGGTCTGTTCGATGTGATTGTCGTGGAAGCGATGGCGAAAGCGCGGGTACTGGCTGCATTGGGGCAAGTTTATAACGGCAGCCATTTAACCCATCGCGGTGTGCATGTAAAACGAGCGAAAAGCGTCCTCATGGAAAGCGCCGATGCTATTCCACTGGATTTAGACGGTGAATATACAACAGGGGAACAACTCACCTTTACGGTGCGCCCCGGTTTACTGCACTTGTTATCTTAAACGATCCGGCTGTCCGATGTCAGCTTTATCAAGCCGGATAATCAATAAGTTGTGTCTTGTCTTGACTACGCCCTAGCGACCACTGTAAAAGGGCGTGGGCCATATTGGTCGATGACCACCGCGCCATTTTGTCGCAGTTCTTCCAGCGAAATGGTGGTTAAGCGCTTGTAGAGTTCCATAAAGCCATGGGGCTTAACAAGAAATACATTGCCACCTTTCAGGAAAACGCTTTCCATTAATGAGCGTTCATCGTGCATCGTCGCCACGATCAAATAGGCTTGGGGATAGCGTTGCCGCAAGCTGTAGGTCAGTTGCAAGCCGTTCATATCGGGCAGTTGCATATCAATCACGGCTAAGGCCAAATCGTCTATATCGGCAGCCAGATCAAGCCCTGCTTTGCCTGTTCCCGCACCATGCACATCAAAACCAGCAGTCATGAGAAGGCGTTCCAAAAAATCCCGGTTAGCAAAAGTATCATCAATCACAAGCGCAGTTTTTTGGGTCATTACATAATCCTTAATATTTTTTTATTTTATGGCGATGCTGGCTGGCGATGCCGACTCAAGAATTTGTTTTTAAAAGAGTCGCCTTGTTTTCTGGCGGCTTTTCGCCCCCCTTAATCTCTGCGGATAGTAACTCATCCGTGGGAATAGCAACAGTCGGCTTTAGGTCTGATGGTACCGGTGCCGTCGCGTCTGTCACTTCCGCAGCAGCCGATTCGACTTCAATACTTGGTTTAGGATCAGGACTTGCTGTCGGCGTAATCTGCGGTGCAGACGTTTCTGTTGACGCAAACGATTTTTCCAGCGAAACTAGCTGGACGGGTGGCGTTTCTTGGGTGATCTTTTGCGGCGCTGCACCGTCTGAAATCACAGATGGCGCTTCTTGGGTGGAAGTTGTGGTCGCTATGGGCGCTATCGTCTGGGTGGATTTTGACGTGGCTTCTAACTGCACAATCGGTTGTTCGGCGGTTTGCATCTTATATTTTTCAAAAAGCGCCAGCAGATGTGGAATCGGCAGTGGCTTGGCAAGATAATCATCACATCCCGCCGCCATACAGCGCTCACGATCACCCACCATCGCGTAGGCCGTTACCGCAATAATGGGAGTCGTCACCCCTTTAGAGCGTAACTCTCGCACCGCGTCCAACCCATTCATTGGCCCGGCAAGCTGAATATCCATCAGCACAAGATCGGGACGATCATGCTCGAAATTTCTAAGCGCTTCTTCACCATCAATATAATTAAGTACCTGATGCCCCTGCGCGACGCGCTTTACGAGGAAAATATTGGCAGGGTTATCTTCAACATACAAAATTCGCATTAAAACATCGCTTTCGTAGGGGTAACTTCGGACGGCATGATTTCAGCCGATAACTCAGGGCGCAGTGATAGCATAGGAGACTTATCCGGCTCGACACGAATAATAGGTGTTTCGAGCGTCTGTTGTTTTTCTTTGTGATAGGGCGGTACGACAAAATGGAACGTGCTACCTCTGCCAAGCTCACTTTCCGCCCAAATTCGCCCACCCATAAGGGTAAGAAGCTGACGCGAAATTGCTAAACCAAGCCCCGACCCAGAACGCGGATCGCGCCCGGTCGCAGTCGCTTGTCGGAATTCCTCAAAAATGACCCCAATTTGGTCAACACTAATGCCTGAGCCGGTATCACGGACACTAAAAATCACCCCCTCCGGCGACTCCCGCACGACGAGTGTGATCGCGCCTTTTTCCGTAAATTTGCAAGCATTGCTATAAAGGTTGACCAATACTTGACGGAGGCGTGTTTCATCTGCCCATACATTCGGGAGAGGGTTGGGCAGTTCACATAAAAGTTTGACCGGTTTATTGCCAAGCAGCCCGCCCGCAATCGCCAGTACCGTTTGGATGACGGGTTCAGGATTCACGCGCTGCATATAAATTTCCAGCTTTCCGGCATCCACCCGCGAAAGATCAAGGATGTCATTAATCAAGTCAAGAAGCTGCCGTCCACTAGTATAGATTTGACTCAAATCGGCTTGATATGTCGTCGGCAGCGGGACATTATCGTACATCATAGGGAACTTCAGCATCGTCTCGCTAAAACCAATAATGGCATTCAGCGGAGTACGCAGTTCATGGCTCATATTGGCGAGAAATTGCCCCCGAAAATTTTTGGCAGATTCCGCAGCGGCATGAGCATGTTCAAGCTCAACGTTGGTTTCTTTCAGTTTATCGCTGAGGGCTTCGCTGCGTTTGAGGGTACGTTGAAGTTCGGTGCGGCTTTCAAACAAGTCAAGGTTCGTCCGGCGTTCCCGCTGATAATTGAGCAGCGCCCACTCGGTAACGGCATACAATTCACCCGTCACTTGTGCCGCCAACAATGCACCCACGAACATCAGGGCGATTGCAAAAAACTGAGAACTCATCGGCGAAATATCCGAAGACATCGCCGGAATCAGGAGTGATAAAAGCGCTGAGAGAATTGCCACGACAAATGTATGCGTGGGCCGAAGCAATAGCCCCACAATAAAAACCACGACCACAAAAACAAACGGCATGAGTTGCGCCGTCATGATGTGGGGATCAAACAAGGCAGCAGAAATGGCGGTAAGCGCACCAAATGTATACGCCCACGCTGCCCGATTAAATTGCTTGCGTTCCAGAAGCTCGCGGGTAATGAGGCAGCCAATACATAAAATAATTGCTGGAAATAACCAAACGCTGGCGGTGAGATTATCGAGAAAGCTGAAAATGGAAAGGTAAGAAAAAATCATTACAAAGCAGCCTGCTATAGTGGCCTTCCACATAATAGCAAGACGGTCAGATTTAACCTCGGTGGCAAAATCTATTCCTGAAGGAATGTCTTTTTGGGAGGGCATCGTTTTATTAGGGAGACTCATAAGCTGACCCTCAAAAAATTTTAGGACAATGTTATCTTTTGTTAAATTATACTTTAAGTTCTGTGCATTTTCATTGGGATAACGAGATTATAACGATGTTTAAACGTTGGCGAAATAAAAAGGCCGCAGCAAAAGCCACGACCTTTTAACAAGTTATTGATTAAGCGAGGCAGGCATAGTGAGTCAGCCTGCCTAAATTAGGCGAAGAAAGTCAACTTACTGACCACTCATCGCGCCCATTGCTATACCCATAAGCTGGTCAAGCGGGACAACCTGTGCGCCTTCCGGGGCGACAACAGTTGCGGTGTTGATGTCGGCATATTCAATGACACCCGCCACGCTGATATTAGGGGTGGGTGTATCGGAAGGCTCTCCAGCTTGTGCTGCCACAGCATCAATCGTTGTGCCGTCGACGCTCAGATCAAATGCAGCCGCCACCACAGTGTTGGTCGCTGGATCAATGACGGTTGAGCTGGTGAAGGTAATGCCTCCCAGCAGAGCGGGCATCATTTCTTGCATTTGTGTCATTTGTTCAGGGGTAAGTTGTTGCCCTTGGGACTGCATCGAAGCGGAAATGAGTTCCATAAACGCCGGGTCGGCGCTCAGCGCAGCAAAATCAACGGTGGAGACGAACACGGCATAACCGTCGGCATCTTCAACGCGAGTTAAGCTAACATAGTCGTTGTCATTCACTGCTTGGAGCAAATTGGTAATAAGGTTGGGGTCAAGGCCACCTGTCGTTGCGCCGAGTGCTGCCGGGTCAAGCTGACCTGCCAACATCGGGCCAAGTTGTTCAACAGCGCCCGCCAGATCAACACCACCCCAACCGGTCAAGCCAGCAGCGGATGAACCCAGCAGCGGGGCAAGGGTATCAAAGTTGATATAGCCGATTCCATCCACCAAGCTCAGTTCTAAGCTGATGTCACTGGGCATACCCGTAGCGACTTCCGCCGGAACAGACAGCGTGAGGTTTAATTCGCCGTCAAAACTGCGGAGCAGCGCGGGAAACGCCGTAATCGCTGCCATCGGGTCGGTGGTATCCATGCTCATACCGCTCATCGCGGCGGCATCCAAGCCAGAATATGCACCACCAACAGCCAAGCTGATGGTCACGGGGCCAGTAGCATCGGGAGTATTTTCAACGGTGATGTCTAAGTTAGCGGAGAAAGAGGCAGAGCTTGGGCTGATCGTTGTGGCAGTGGTATAGAGGGTGCAGTCTTCAGCAGAAAGATCGCCGCAAAACGGTGCGTCCTGTGCAAAGGCAACACTGCCAATACACAAAACCAGTACAAAGAAAAGCAGAAGGCTAAGTTTACGCATTTTTATCTCCTGAAATTAGGCCTACTCATGCCCAACACAATGCTGGGCGAGATCACAGTATCATTCTATCATCAGAATTCCGTTAAAGTTGATTAAATTTTGTTACAATTGAACCAAATTTCACGAAAACTTAATCAGCAGTCAATCGCAAATTTACACTTTACCCTCCTTAAACCTCGCGGACTGTTATGAACCCCACAACACCTTGAAGACGCTTCTCACTTGCTTGACATGCCGCGAACACCTATGTTATAGTCTCTTCTAGTAACCCGATTTCTCTAGGAGGCGTAAAAAAATTATGGCAGCTTTTAAGACAAGCGCATCTGTGTGTAAGAATACGCCTGCCCTCCCCCGGTAGAACTACTTTCGGTCATTCGTATAGAGACTAGATCACTGCTTTCTATACGCAACAACCGTCCACTTCGTTTCACGGTCAAAGGCAAGGTGTATTCTCAACCCTCAACAAATTACTTTGAGGTAATGTGTTTACGTTTGCTTAGTGACGGCGAAGGGGATTTTATCCTACATCTTTCTTCTCCCCTGCTGGCAACTGAGTGATTGATTACCTCAAGAATGGCTTGCCGTTTTGCGTTACAGCGTGAACAGCCCACATTTGAGATGAATCGAAACTAGATAGAATCAAAGGAAAACCAGCAGTGTCTTTTCAAGACTATGACTTCGATAAATACGAAGATCAATTTGACCCGATGAAAACAGATCGCAAAGCACGGCGATCACGTAAACCAAAAACCAAACATACACCCAAGAAATCACAGGCCGCCATGCTTGATGAGGTGGTTGACGACGACGGACTTGAAGGTGGCTTCGAAACGACATATCAACCCAGCAAGTATGAGGCGACTTGGCTGCTGCAATCGCTCCGCACATTTTACGATCAAAAACTGATCGTCGATGTGCTGGCACAGGTCAAAGGCGGCAAAGAAGCGAATGTGTATCGCTGTGAAGCCCATCCCAATACCGGACTTGGCATTGTAGCAGCGAAAGTCTATCGTCCGCGCATCTTCCGGCAAATTCGCAACGACACCCTCTACCGCGAAGGCCGTGCCGTCCTGACGGAAAGCGGCACTGCCATTAAAGAAACCGATCACCGCACGATGCGAGCGCTCGGCAAAAACAGCTCCTTTGGGCAACAAGTGGCGCATACGTCATGGTTAATGTATGAGTTCACCACGATGGAAAATCTCTACAAAATAGGCGCATCCGTCCCGCAGCCGATTGCCGCCGGAGAAAATGCCATTCTGATGACATATTACGGTGACGAAAATATGGCAGCACCGACCTTGAGCGAGATTCGCTTAGAACCTGATGAAACCGTTCCGCTTTTCGATGAAGTCCTTCACAATATTGACCTCATGCTGCAAAATGGGCTGATTCATGGTGATCTTTCGGCTTATAACATCCTCTATTGGGACGATGGCATTACGTTGATCGACTTCCCACAGGTGACTTACAGCGAGCGCAATTCCAACGCTTATATGATTTTAGAGCGTGACATTACCCGCGTCTGCCAATATTTTGCCGATCAATGCTTACGGCGTGACCCGGCAGTCATCCTCCAGCGGCTTTGGAAGCGCTATATGCAGCGCAACCCCGAATATGTCAAAGCCGATCTTTCGCGTATGGAAGTGGAAGCCGAGCCAGAAGACGACTAACGCTCAGAAGCCAAGCTGCTGTAAAATGCTCCCATTTTGGAAGTGCGGGAGCATTTTATGGCGGCTCGGCTGCAACAGATTGGACGTTCTGAACATCTGGCGTTTTTATGGGCGCTGGCAAAATGGATTGTCTTGGGCGGGATGGTTGGCATCCTCAGCGGAACGGCCTCTGCCCTATTTCTCGTTTTGCTGGAAAAAGCGACGACTTATCGTGTCGCGCATCCTAGCCTCCTATTTTTGCTGCCGCTGGCGGGATTTGCCGTTGGCTGGACGTATTGGCGCTTCGCCGGAGCAGCCAGCCGAGGCAATAACCTCATCATCGAGCAAGTTCACCTTAACCAGCAAAAAATCCCTCTCCGCATGACTCCACTTGTGCTGGCAGGGACACTCCTCACTCATCTTTTCGGCGGGTCGGCGGGACGCGAAGGTACAGCCATCCAAATGGGCGCGAGTTTAGCCGATGGGTTGCGGCGTGTGCTTGGCTTGCAAAATGAGGATCGTCGCTTAATGCTCATGGCAGGAATCAGCGGCGGATTTGCCTCTGTGTTTGGAACACCCATCGCAGGATTCGTCTTTGGGATGGAAGTACAAAGTATAGGAAGAATCCGCTACGAGGGCATGATTCCGTGTCTGGTCGCGGCGATTGTGGGCGATTTTGTCACACGAGCATGGCGCGTCCAACATTCGCATTATCCCCTGATGGCAACCGTCGAAATCGATGCGCTGCTGCTCATCAAAGTCATTATCGCCGGAATTTGCTTTGGATTAACGAGTCTGCTGTTTATCGAACTCGTCCACCGCATTAAATACCTCTCAAAAAAATATATTGCCTGGTCGCCGCTGCATCCCGTCATCGGCGGCATGGTCATCATCGCGCTGACGCTTATCGTCGGCAGCCAGGATTATAACGGCTTGAGTCTGCCGCTTATCCAGCAAAGCATGAATGGCACAGGCGTTATCGCCATCGCGTTTTTGCTCAAAATCCTGTTTACGACAGTTACGCTCGGTACAGGCTATATGGGCGGCGAGGTCACACCGCTGTTCGTCATCGGCGCAACACTCGGTTACACTTTGGGGCGGCTGCTCGGCGTTGATCCGGCATTTTTGGCGGCAGTCGGCTTTGTGGCGGTCTTTGCTGGCGCGAGTAATACCCCATTAGCCTGCACCTTGATGGGTATAGAATTGTTCGGCAGCGGGGCATTGTTGTATCTAGCGGTGGGCTGTTTTGTCGCTTATCTCGCGTCCGGTCATCGCGGGATTTACGTCACGCAGTTGATCGGCACATCAAAGGTTCATGGCGCGGATGTGATCCCAGATGAAAGCCTAGAAGTCCACGCAAAACGCCGCACTCCTCATTTTTGAAAATCCAAGGGAAAAACAATGCGTTTTTTGAAGCACCTTTTTGATCGTAACCGCGCTTGGGCGGCTCAAATGCTCGAACAAGACCCACAGTTCTTTCAAAAGCTGGTGACGCAGCAAACGCCCGAATACCTCTGGATTGGCTGTGCGGACAGCCGTGTTTCCGCCAATCAAATTATCGACTTAATGCCGGGTGATGTGTTCGTCCATCGCAACATTGCCAGCGTCGTGGTACATACCGATCTCAACTGTTTGTCCGTGATTCAATACGCGGTGGAAATCCTCAAAGTGAAGCACATCATTGTTTGCGGTCATTACGGCTGCGGCGGGGTGGAGGCCGCCATGCAGAATCAAGAATATGGCTTGATTGATAACTGGCTGCGGCATCTTAAGGATATTTATGCCAAACATGCCGTGAGCTTGAACGCTATTGAGGATGAAACACGCCGTTTTGACCGCTTTTGCGAACT
>DAOTTO010000025.1:0-18460 GCA_034437895.1 Anaerolineae bacterium
GGCGCTTCATTATGCCCGTGATCGGCGGCGATCATCACCAACGTATGCCCGTCGTGAATGGCAGGATCCGCCAATAAATCGCGCAGAGCTGTTAACTGCCAGCGGATTTCGTTCCGCAAATAATCGTTGCGGGACCCATAAAGATGCGACAAAGTGTCCACCGCATCCCGATAAGTATTCACATAACAACGCTGCCCTTTAGTGGCGATCAAGACATCGCGCAGACGCATCCACACATCCGTAAGTCCGGCATGGGTATAGCGATGCGCTACACCTCGGTGCATGATCCGTGATAAGCCTGTCCCCAAAAGGTTTTTCGCCATCAGCAAATGGGTGGGTACGTCTACTTGCGTCAACATTTCGGGCAGAGTCGGCACGGGGATAAAATCTTCCGGCTTCAATCCCCAACTTTCCAATATCCCTGCTGGATGAGTCCCAATGGCAGGTTTATAGGAGAGCATATCCGCTAAAGTGGAAACTTCGCGCAGGTGCATCCATGTGCCAACCATCCCATGCGCGGCGGGATGGGCAGCCGTCCACAAGGTCGGTAAGGCAACAGCGGTAGTGCTGGGCGCAATCGAAGTCAGCGGAAGCAGTTCGTGTCCGTCCGTTAAGTCTGCGATTACGCCAGCGAACTCCTCATCTTCCGCCATCATCTGCCGCAGCCAGCGATAACCGAGGCCATCCGTAATGACCATCACAACCCGATGGATTTCCCCATCCGAAGCTCGATTTTGCCAAATACGCTCATCCAACGGCGGATTACCATTCGTCAGGCCAAAAATCGCGCCAATCCTCGCGGCAATATTCAAAATGGAAAGGCCATCATAATGCGGAAAAATGATTTCGTCCTGCCACGCGACAGGAAGAGTCATCAGGCGGTTAGCGCGGATTTCCGCCTCTAATTGATTCGCCAGAGTGAGGTTATCCGTCATTCTTTTTATCCTCTGCAATCAGAAATAAGGCAGCAGCACATCCGCGCTTTGTTTTTCCAGCACATACGCCGTCAGCCGAGCAATGTTCCAAGCATCGTCGTCGCCGCGATGATGCGTCCCTTCTAGCGGTAATCCTGTCATCTTTATTGCCCCCGCCATCCCGACCTGTTTCTTGAGCGCTAATTTTTCGGTAAACAAGGCTTTGAGGTTGACATGTTTGTCGCTAAATGGATATGGCACAAAAAAGCTGTCACACTGCTGCACGAACATCTTACGGTCATAATCGCCCCAACTGCCCCATAAACGATTCGGCGCGTCAAACTCGTTTTGCAAAATCTCACACGCTTCGGCATAAGTGATCCCAGTATCAACCTGCTCTTGCGTCAGCGAAGTGAGTTCGGTACAAAATTTGCTGACTTTGGAGCGGCTCGGCTTGACCAAAATGCTGCGCTTATCGCTGCGTTCCAACGTCTGCAAATTCAGCAAGCAGACACCAATTTCAATGATTTCATTCTGTTCCCCCAGCGGCGGGTTATTCTTCCAGCAAGTGGCCTCAATATCGACGACAACCAACTTATCCTGCTGTACCATCACGCCCCCGCTTCTTGCAGCAGCGTATATACAGCATCAACCGTCGTCACAGGCATCTGGCAGGCAAAATGACGGCAGACGTAAACCGTCGGCTGTCCGCCGCGCATCGAGCGATAGTTCAAGAGTGGAATTGTTGTCTCTGCCGGAACGTTTTCTACGGCGAGGGCTGTAATTACATTCGGGCGGAAGGGCTGGCGCACCACGTCAAGCAGTTCAATCGTTGCCGCTGCTTTGGGGTCGCCCACAATTGCGATTTCGGTAATCCCGTTGACGAGCATATCAACCGCACTCAACGATTCACCAAATGCCTGTGGATAGCGGCGCAAGGCTTCCGTCAAAAGACGCAGCGCCCCTTTAGCCGCGTCCTCATAACGAGAATCGCCCGTATAAGCGGCTAGTCGCAAAAGCTGTTTGCACATCATCCCATTCCCCGAAGGCACAGCATTATCCTGTACATTGCGCGGACGGACGATCAACGCTTCATGATCGTCGCTTGTGTCATAAAAGCCGCCATCTGGCGTGGGGAAATGCGCCAAAACATGATCGGCTAAATTCCGTGCCGCCGTGAACCAGCGTTCCTCAAAAGTCGATTGATAGAGTTCGAGCAGCGCATCAATTACATTGGCGTAGTCTTCCAAATAGCCATTGAGCTTACTTGCGCCGTTCTTATGCGTCCTCAACAAACGACCATCATCTGTTAACATCTCGCGCAGTATGAAATCACCACAGCGCACCGCCGCCACGCGATAATCATCCCGCTTTAAAATACGTGCTGCCTCCGCAAGACTTGCTAACATCAGACCATTCCATGAGGCAAGCATTTTGTCGTCTAACCCCGGCGAGATGCGTTGTGTCCGTGCGGCATACAACTTGTCTTTAATTGCCGCGATTTTGGCTTGCAGATGCTCAACGGTCAGGTTAAACCGCTCTGCAACAACCTCATCAGTGTTCGGCACAAAAAGGATATTATGCCCCTCGAAATTGCCAACGCCGGTTATTCCATAATATTCAATAGCAACCGTAGCCAGAGACGGTGCTTCATCCTGACCCAAAATTTGCTCAAGTTCAGCTTTGCTCCAAACGAAGAACTTTCCTTCCTCGCCTTCGCTGTCGGCATCCGTCGCGCTGTAAAAACCACCTTCCGGGGAGGTCATCTCACGTAAAATATAATCGTAGATTTCTTCCGCAATGTGCCGATAAAACCCATTCCCTGTGATCTGCCACGCATGAAGGTATAAACGGCTCAACTGGGCGTTATCGTAGAGCATCTTTTCAAAATGCGGCACCAACCAGACGGTATCCGTGCTGTAACGGGCAAATCCGCCGCCGATTTGGTCATAAATGCCGCCCTGCGCCATTTTATCCAACGTATGCGTGACGACATGCAGCGTGGCAGCATCCCCGGTGCGCTTATAGCTGCGGAGCAGGGCTTCCAAATTCATCGGCTGTGGAAATTTAGGCGCACCTTCAAATCCGCCATGCACGGGGTCAAAATTCTGGGCGATTAAGTCCGCTGCTGTGTCGAGCAGATCAATGTTAAGCGCATCTACCTCTCCGCCAATGCCCAATACATCGCGTTTAAGCGCTCCCGTCAGATTCTCAGCCGCGCCCTCCACTTCATGACGACGGTTGAGATAGGCATCATGGACACCCGCCAGAATTTGCCGGAATGCTGGCATCCCATGACGTGGCTCTAAAGGGAAATACGTCCCGCCATAAAACGGACGACCATCCGGCAATAAAAAGACCGTCATAGGCCAACCACCATGCCCACTCATTGCCTGAACCGCTTCCATGTAGATCGCGTCTACATCGGGGCGTTCCTCGCGGTCAACTTTGATGTTGATATAAAGCTCATTCATCATTTGGGCGGTAGGAACATGCTCAAAACTCTCGTGCGCCATAACGTGGCACCAATGACAAGCGCTGTAACCCACACTCAGCAAAATCGGTTTGTCTTCGGATTGCGCTTTTTTTAGGGCTTCTTCGCCCCAAGCATACCAATCTACGGGATTATCTTTATGTTGCAGCAGATAGGGACTTGTTTCATATTGCAGTCGATTCATTATTTATCCTTACATCTTTACCATGTCAGCAGTGGTGGCGGTACTTCAGCAGGTCTGTCATCATCTTCCCAAAATTTTTCCAGCCAACTAAGCAGCTTTTTCATCACTTCGGGAGTCATGCGGATGGCAGCCTCAAAGTTATTAGGAGAAAAAGCATAAAAGTTCGTATAGTATTGGCGTGCAATGCAGACGAGATAATCGCTTTCCCAGCGCGAAGGCCCCCACAAAAAAGACAACCCGCCCTGCTCGCGGCGCATCAAATCGAGCCAGCGTTCCCGATCAATCTCGCTTAATTCCCTCAGTGCGAAGCGCAGCGTTAGCATTGACCCATACGTAAAGGCCATTTGCACAGTATGGGTGGAAGAATCGGCTTCAAAGATGACCTGCGCGGAATTATCTTGGGTCGTAATCGTCGCCACACCGCGCCCTTCTTTCGTCCCTAGCTCACGAAAACTGATGACCGACATCACCGGCATCCGTTGAAAGCGGCTGGCAAGCTCCTTATCCAAATCAATCTCGCCGTTAAAAAATTGTTGCAGCATCCAAGGCGGGCTAGACGGCACAGGGGATTCGATTTTGATTTCTTCTGATTTACGTAGCTCTAAAACAGGCGGCTCTTCATCCTGTGGAAGCACGTCTTGGGGGCGCACCATAATCGCCTGCGAGGGTGCAGGTGTGTTAGGCGTGGGCTGGAAGGTTTCGATCAAGCGCTCTAAAAGAAGCCGCTTATCATCAATCAAAGCGCGTTCCTCCTCAAAAATTGGATCCAATTTGCGCGTGTCATCCTCATCATGATCGTTGTTGGGTTGGCCGTTCGTCATATCGTTCATTTTGCTCAAATTATCCAAAACTCGTACCTTGTTCTAATTATGCCTTAACCCTGTTGGTTTAACATTAAAGAGTCACCTAAACACCAAGTTCGTGCCGATTTCTCAACTGCTATTCGACATCTACTTGCATACTTCTAACGTTTAGCGTGTACACTTGTCTCAATAAATTTGTCAACACAGGGTATAACGCCTATCATGTTTCCCAATAACAATCGAAATGACAATAAGAAATCCCCCGACCAACCCCCGCCCCAACAACCAGAATGGCGACGTTGGTTATGGCCCGGACTGGCGGCACTGGTCTTGTTATGGGTCTTCATCCAAGCCAGCACCTCTTTTAGTGGGACGACCCAAGCGCAGGAAGTCCCGTACAGCTTTCTCCTCACACAAGCCGAAGCAGGTAATATCGCTGAAGTGGTCGTGCGTGATACCGATGCCAGCGGTCTGTTTAAAAGCCCTGTCACCAATCCAGAGACGAATCAGCAAATTAGCGAGTTCAGCGTCCGGCTTTTAACCGGGCAGAACGCCAATGAGCGCCTCATTAATGCGTTTTTGGATAACGGTGTGAGCGTTGTACCGCAGTCGAGTGATCCGCCTACAATTTTACTCATTCTGGCACAATGGGCACCGCTGCTGCTTATTATCGCATTTTTCGTCTGGACGGCGCGACGCGCTCAACGCCAGATGAACGGGGCATTTGGCTTCGGACGCGCCCAAGCCCGTGAGTATACCGTCGAAAAACCGCAGGTCACCTTTGAAGATGTAGCAGGGCAAGATTCGGCAAAAGCCGAACTTGTCGAGATTGTGGATTTCCTGCGTGAGCCGGATAAATATATCGCGCTCGGCGCACGTATACCGCGTGGTGTGCTGCTCGTAGGGCCACCAGGAACAGGCAAGACACTCATGGCGCGTGCTGTTGCGGGGGAAGCCAGCGTCTCATTCTTTAGTATCGCAGCTTCCGAATTTGTAGAAATGTTCGTCGGTGTCGGCGCATCGCGTGTGCGTGATCTCTTTAAACGCGCCAAAGACAACGCACCGAGCATTGTCTTTATTGATGAAATTGACGCAGTAGGCCGTCAGCGCGGCGCGGGTCTGGGCGGCGGGAATGATGAGCGCGAACAAACGCTCAATCAGATGCTTGCGGAGATGGACGGATTCGATCAGAACGAAAGCGTCATCGTCATGGCGGCAACCAATCGCCCTGATGTTCTTGATCCGGCTCTATTGCGTCCGGGCCGGTTTGATCGTCAGGTCACGGTAGGTCTACCAGATCGCATCGGACGACATGCCATCCTGAAAATTCATACGCGTGGCAAACCGCTGGATAACACAGTTGATTTGGAACGCCTCGCGGGAGGAACAATCGGCTTCTCCGGCGCGGATCTAAGCAATCTTGCGAATGAAGCGGCATTAACCGCCGCCCGCCGCAACGCAAAAAAGATTAACATGCGCGATTTTTCTGACGCATTTGATCGCATCGTCCTCGGTTCGGAGCGTCCACCCCTGTCCGATCCTCAAGAACGCCGTGTCGTCGCTTATCATGAAGCGGGGCATGCCCTGATCGCGGCACTCGTGCCAGAAGCCGATCCTGTGCTAAAAGTGACCATCGTTCCGCGTGGACAAGCGCTCGGCGTGACTGCACAAATCCCTAATGATGATCGCCGCAATTATTCTCAAGAATATCTACAAGCGCGGATGTTGGTATTGCTGGGTGGACGCGCATCCGAGCAAGTGATCTTCCAAGAAGTGACGACTGGTGCAGAAAATGATTTGCGCCGCGTGACCGATCTCGCCCGCCGGATGGTGGCACAGTTCGGTATGAGCGAAGTGATTGGCCCGCTGAATTTTGGTGAGGATGATCGTCAGCCCTTCCTCGGCTACTCCCTCTCGCAAGGGCGCAATTACAGTGAACAGACCGCTGCCCTCATTGATGGAGAAGTTCGCCGTATTGTAGAAGGCATGTATGAAGAAACCCTAAAACTGCTGGATGCTAACCGCGATAAGCTCGAAGCTCTTGCAGAAGCTCTGATGACGCATGAAGTCGTCGATCAAGAACTGATGGAAAAAGTCACAGGCATTATGTTTAAACGCGCGCGTACCAGTGATGATCTGCAAGATGCTCCTCGTCACTTTGCGATGAAACTGCCAGAAGAAGTGACGGACGAAGGTATCATCAAAGGAGACGACGCGCCTAAAGCCTCAGAAAATGGCGCTTCGCACGGTAGTACCGAACCGAAATCAAGTGACACTTCGCAATCGAGTTAATAAATATTCCGTAGGGGCGATTCAGTGAGTCGCCCCTACGACAACCTCCACACACACTCAGCACTGACTTTTACACACTGGCTTGATTCGCCTTCACGATTTGTTCCTGCACCTGCGCGGGGACGCGCTCATAATGGCTGAACGTCATCGCATAAGCACCGCGTCCGCCCGTCATCGAGCGTAATTCGTTCCCGTAGCGCATCATTTCCGACATCGGCACTTGAGCATTCACGATACTTTTGTTGCCAAAGGTATCCATCCCCTGCACCCGCCCACGCCGCGTATTAAGGTCGCCCAAAATATCGCCCATCATGCTTTCCGGCACGGTGATTTTTACATCCATAATCGGCTCGGTCAGCACTGGCCCCGCTTCAATAAAGGCTTCTTTAAAGGATTCGCGCCCGGCGATTTGGAATGCAATGTCCTTAGAATCAACAGGGTGCATCTTGCCATCAATCACAGTCGCCCTAACATCCACCACTGGATAACCTGCAACTACTCCTTCCGGCAGTACGGAGTTAATCCCTTTTTCAATCGACGGGAAGTACACGTTAGAAATCGCGCCGCCGACCACTTTGGTTTCAAACACAAAGCCCTCGCCGGGATTCGGCTCTATCCGCAAACTGACTTCACCAAACTGCCCCGACCCGCCCGTCTGTTTTTTATGGCGATAGGTCGCTTCAGCTTTTTGGGTGATTGTCTCCCGATATGGCACTTTGGGGATATGTGTGTCGATTCCCACGCCGAGTTTTTCCGCCCGACTGATGGCAACGGCAACATGCGCCTCGCCCATGCCTTCTAAGATGACCTGCCGTGTATCACTATCCTGCCGCCAGCGCAGAGTCGGGTCGGCCTCGCAAAGGCTGGAAAGAATCATCCCCATTTTAGCGCTGTCGGCTTGCGTGCGCGGCGTGATGGCTACTTGATACAGCGGATCGGGGAATTCTGGCTTGAGGATTTCAAAAGCATTTTCTTTAGGCGAGAAGGTATCGCCGGTTTTGGTGTGGGTCAATTTGGCGACAACCGCAATATCCCCAGCATGGAGGGTTTTGATCTGTTCGTTGTCTTTACCGCGCACCAGCATCAGCGAATTAAAGCGCTCTTCGCTGGCACGGGTCGAATTATAGTAGCGTCCGTCGGCATGGATGGAGCCAGAAAATATACGGAAGTAATTCAACTGCCCGACAAAGCGATCTGTCGTCGTCTTAAAGACATACGCCGCCAATGGTCCCTCGTCAGTCTGCGGCGCGGTCAGATATTCGACATTATCCATCTTATGCGCCCCGCTGCGGACAATACCCACCCGGCGTTGCGAAGGCGGCGAAGTATACACAACCAGCGCTTCCAAAACTGGAATCGTGCCGATATTCTTCGCGCCGGAGGTCACGAAAACGGGAACGGTGTTCAATTGATGATCACGGGCTGCCAGGCGCATCCCGTCGCGGATTTCCTCATTCGTAAGCTGCTCACCCGCAAAGTATTTTTCAAGCAGTTGATCTTCTGCTTCGGCGGCGGCTTCCACTAACGTCATACGGGCGGCTTGGGCGGCTTCAGTCAGATCAGCAGGTAAATCAGACCGATCTTTGCCCGCTTCATAATAGGCTTTCATCGTCAGCAAGTTGACTACGCCCTTAAAGCTGGCTTCTTTGCCGATAGGCAGCATTACGGGGATAAATTTATATTCGGGAAATGTCTCTTTTAAGCTGTCGAGCGCCACGTCAAAATCGGCATTCTCTCGATCCATTTTATTGATAATGACGATAATCGGCTGTTGATAGGTTTGGGCATATTCCCACGCCAATTCCGTCCCAACTTCCACACCCGCCACCGCATCCACCACGACAATGACGCTATCCGCGACACGAATAGCATTTTTGACTTCACCCTGAAAATCGGTATAACCCGGAGCATCTAACACATTAATTTTGTGATCTTCAAATTCGACGGGGATAAGTGAGGTAGAGAGGGAAATACCGCGCTGCTTTTCGTCTTCTTCCCAATCTGAGACGGTGTTGCCTTCTTCGATCTTGCCTAATCGGGTAACTGCCCCGGTGTTATAGAGGAGTGCTTCCACCAGGGTTGTCTTGCCGCTGCCCTGGTGGCCCACTAAGGCCACATTTCTGAGTTTCTCCGTGACGTACTCTTTCATAACAAAACCAGCCTCCGTAAAAACATTTAGTCGTTTTTAGTTTTTAGTTGCCAGTTATTCGCTGTTAGTCATGCTCGGTTTGATGGGACTAATCACCAAGAACTAACGACTAATCACTGTTCCTAATTTTAAGGCGGGGTTAAGAGCTTGTCAAAAAACGACAATTTCAGGAGATCCCTTGTTCCAAAGGCAAAATCGTAACCTTGCCCGAAAAGCGTTTCATATCCGCGACATTCTGTGTGAGCAAGGTCTCAATGCCGTAAACCAGCATTGTGGCGACTATGTTGGCATCATGAATCTGCTTGCCACCCGTTGGGTAAGTTTTTACGAGATCAAGCAACGTGCGCGTCACGTCTGCTGTTTCATCGGCAACATTGAATAGCAATTGCAGATCATCAATCTGTTGCAAGGCCTTTTCAATCGACATAGGGACAGCAAAAAAGTTTGGTCGTGTTACCTGTGATAGATACTCACGGATAATCTGACGACTTATCCACAATTCTAAGCCTTTGGATCGCGTTTCTTTTATCAAGCGATCTGCTTCTACGTGAAGTGGCAAAGTTGGATTATTGGCACGTAGAAGCACATTAGTATCAATTATTGCTTTATCGCCCGTCGTCACCATACCAATCCTCCCGATTGAGTGAAAAATCTTTACCTACTGGACTACTAATTTTAAGCGAATCAAACAACGCTTTCCATTCCTCGAAATTAAGTTCCCGTTCTTTCGCACTTTTCTGCAAATGCGCGATGAGCGCTTGCTTCTGCTCCGCCGAAAGCTGATCTACCAACTGCACAACCGCTTGATAATCGACCTGTGCCATGTCTATTTCCTTTCTTAGCGCTATTTTTCCATAGGACGAGAAAAGTCTAAGCCGGGTCTTTTTCTTCCGTGCGCTGGGCTTCGATCATTTGCAGCGCCTCTTCCATGGTTTTCGTGATGACAAAATAGCGCCGGATGTTGGCATAAAACTTGCATCCGGCTTGATAAATCGCCATCACGAAAGAATTGTGTGTTACAACTACCGAAATACCAATATTGTCCGGCTGACGATCCGCGAAATTCTTCACATGCGTTAAGAGGTTCAGCGGCAGCGGCCCACTCTGGCGCATATCGATAATGACATCGACTCGATACGGCATTGATTTTTCCATGTCGATGGCCTTACGGTATTCGGGATAAAGCTCATCCCAAGTCCATTTGCCTTCCAGCGTATATAAGACAATCGTCTTTTCTGCATCGTACCAATCCACAAGAACAGCCATGATAAGTCGCCTTTAAGCTGATATTCTAGTCTACAATATTGTAACAACCAGTATACAGGGTACTGGCATTAATAATCAACTTAAGAAATCGGCATTTGGCTCACCAGCTGAATATCGCGCCAATGTCCGGTGTTGTGATACAACGTAAAAAAGCACATCTCACGCACGGTAATCGTCCCAAGCGCCGGATGTGGCAGTTGATCGCTGTCTAAAGCCTCCTCGGTATGATTTTCGATGGCAACAATCAGGCGGTCATTAGCCTCATTCCATGTTTGCACTAAATAGGCTTGCACATCGGTGACTCCCTCCGGCATCCGATAAAACGATGGCGTAACCGCATCATAATCTTCGGCACGGATTCCATCATCCAAACGCCCTTTATACAATGTCACGATCTCATCATAGGTTTTCGATGGGCGCTCCGATCTACCAAACATCCCTTCTAATTGGCCTGCGGGAAAATTGAATGCCTTCACAAAAGGCTTGATGCTCAAAATCAGATGTTTGAGATAATTTTCCGCCGACCATAGTTCTCCCTTACCTGTAATAAACTGCTCTGCGGAGAGTGCTTCTACCGTTTCGGTAAGGCCATACTGAACATTCTTAAGCGCATCAATCAAATTATCTTTGGTTTCTAGCTTGTTCATCATAAAATCCTTTTTAACATTTAAAAATCCTATTTTAACGCTAATCCCCCATAAGCGATAAACTATTCCTGACCAAAGTTAGCATCGTCATGCTTCTACTTCAATTAAACTAACAACGTACATATCGTTCTTAAAAGAAAGGTCGTTCCATGTCCTATCGCAGCCGCTTTGCAACAACTGTAAGCCTTGTGATTCTCGCACTTTTTCTCGGTGTACTCGGTTTATCCAATCGCGTCTCCGCACACGATGCCTCTATTGAAGTGCATAAAGCTGCCCTCCAACAGGTGATTGATGAGGCATTCAACCTCGGCGATCTATCAATCATCGACGAACTGTATGCTGATGATTACGTCAATCATGGCTTTGGCGACGATTTAGACCGTGAGCAGTTCAAAGCAGCCGTTTCAATGTGGCGCTCCGTTATGCCAGATTTCACCGCTACGCCAGAAGTCTTGATCGCCCAAGACGACATCGCCGCCACACGGTTGATTTATCGCGGTACGTTCTTGAATACGTGGACGATGGGCGATCTGACGATTGAACCCAATGGGCAGCCCGTTGAATGGCCTCTCATTATCCTCTATCGCTTTAACGAAGAGGGCAAAATCGTTGAAGAATTTACCGCATTTGACCAGATCGATTTGCTCACGCAGTTGGATACCGCGCCTGTGCCAGATTTTATCGCGTCAGCGCTTAATTTGCGTGAAAGCGTCGTCGCAGAAATGAGCGACCCGCTGCCCGAAGTCGATGAAGCAACGCTTGAAGCGCATATCGCCGCCTTTACCGCAGCGATTGAGCAAGGCATCAACGAAGGCGATATCAGCATGTTTGACACAGTGATGGTCGAAGATTATCGGACGCATGAACCCTTTGGCGATTTCACCCGTGAGGAATTCGCCCAAGCAATTCAAGGCTTCCGCAATGCTGTCCCTGATCTGCATGTGACGATTGATCTCATCATTGCCGAAGGTGACTGGTTAGCAACCCGCTTAATTTACGAAGGCACGCTCACCAATCCGATCTCGGCAGGAGACATCACCGTGGATCAAGTAGGCAGTGAAATTCGCTTTATCGTAAATGTACTCGAACACTTTAGTGAGGACGGTCTCGCGTTAGAGGATTACAAAGAATACAACCGCTTAAGCTGGCTGCGGCAGGTCGGTTTGCTCCCAGCAGCATCGTAGCACATACGCAAGGTACTGGCATCGGCACACCTTTTGAACCGCAGAGGCGCAAAAGTGAATCCAAGAAAATAATACGAAAAATTGGAACCACCTAAACGCAACGACGACACGGAGAACACCAAGAAATTTCCTCATAAACGTTCTTGGTGATCTTGGTGACTTGGTGGTTAAAAATTGAACGCTTTTCATGGCTTTACTTTTTGTATCCTTCGTGTTTCAAAAAGAACAAGATGCGTCCTCTAATTTTCAGAAAGGACGCATCTTTCAAGGCCATTAACATAACGGATGTATGGCTAAAAACGAATGACTCACAACCAATCGCTATTTCTTCGCTTTCGGGAAGCGGCTCAAGATGACCACGCTGTCGGGGACAGTGACTTTTTCCCCTAGCTTCAAACTGGCGAAATCGCTGCCTTTGAGCTTACCCGCCCCAGCGAACACGCCCAGTTTTGACCCTTCTTCCATTGCGTCGAACTTAACATAAGCCTGCCCCAGTTGATAGCCTTCGCTGTCGATGCTGCAACTGGTCACAATACCGACGACGCGCCCTCGTCCATCGACCAACGGATCGCCTTGATGCGGCGGACGCGCCCCTTTATTTTCTAGTCGGAAGCGGACAACTTCGGCCTCGCGCACACCCTCATGCGCCAGATAAGCCGCCCGCCCGACGAAAAAGGGCTTGTGCAGCTTAACGTAATTTTCAAAGCCCGCGTCCGCCGGATTCATGTTGAGCGGCCCCGCCAGTTCATGCCCATACAGCGGCAGCCCGGCTTCGGTACGGAGCGAATCCCGCGCTGCCAGACCGCACGGTGTCGCGCCTGCTCCGATCAAAGCCGCAAAAAGCGCTGGTGCAGAATCGGGATGGACGAACACCTCATAAGCGGTGCGCTCACCCGTATAGCCTGTGCGCGAGACGATTAAATCAAAACCACCCAGATGCACGTGAGTCACACCCGCCCAAGGCAGCGATGCAACGGCCTGCTTGTCCTCATCTAAACCTTCTAACGACAACAGAATATTTTTGCTCTGTGGGCCTTGCAGCGCAATATCAACGCGCATCTCCGCGCCAACAGAACGATCGCGTAGATCGCGCAGAATACAAGCATCCGCACCCGCCGCTAAACGTCCGGTGTCTGAAGTATCAATCATCACACTGCGATTTTTGACCGCTTTAAGCCATGCCCAGTTTTTATCATTGTTGGAAGCGTTGACGACGATCAAGAAGTAATCGTCCGCCAAGCGATAAATCATCAGATCATCGAGTGGCTGCCCGTTCACATCCAACAGATAGGTATAATGAGACGAACCCACTTCCAGCGTATCAACATCATTCGTCATAACGGTGTTTAAGAAAGCCGTTGCGCCTCGTCCACGTAAATCGAACACCCCCATGTGGCTGACATCAAATACACCCGATGAACGCCGCACCGCGAGATGCTCATTCGTGACCGACGAATACCATACAGGCATATCATATCCGGCGAAAGGCACCATCTTCGCGCCGAGTTCTAAATGCAAAGAATGGAGTGTCGTGGTTTTTAGTTCAGCGGAATCTTGAGGTTCTTCCCATACAAAGGCGGGAAGGTTCTCGTTCTTAGGGCCGCGATAATGCTGCCCATAGCGCCCAATATAATAATTCTTCTTCTCGGCATAACCGATAATGGTATCGCTCCAATCATCGTCGAAGCGCAAAGGATCTGCCGCACCGAGAATCTGTACATCTACCGGGCCAGCAACACGCGCATACGGATCATTAGGTTCAAACATTACAAATCCATCTGAAAGCGCCCGGAACCAAGAGGCGACATAAGCCGCATTTTGACCAATATGTAGCAGATATTGCCCTTCCTGTGCTAGTTCAATATTGCCATGAGTGAGTTCCGTTCCGTCCGTCCCCAGAATACAGGTCGGCAGAATGCTGCCAGGGCGCAGCATAAAAACATCTGCCGTCAGCACCGGATCGAGAAAATCTGCTGCTTTTTCGCCGCTGATAGCAACCGTTTGCCATTGGACAACATCATTCAGTGGTTCGAGATAATCAATATGTGGATATTCATCCATTGGTGCATCGGTATCAATACCTACGCTTGCTGCTAGATCACGCACACTGGAACGTGCCTCATGCAATGCCTCAAAGGTGATTTTAGCGCGAGCAACCGGACGCTTACGGCTGGAAATGCTGTAAGGAACAGCCCCTTGCAGCACATCGGCGATGATACCCGCCAGCGTATCAATTTCGGTCTCACCAAATCCGCGTTGTGTAATCCAAGGCGTTCCCAAGCGAATCCCCGAAGGCCGTAGCGCAGCTTTATCACCGGGGATGGTCTGACGATTGCACACGATACCAACCAGATCAAGCAGACGCGCTGCCATATCACCGCTCAACGGCGTTCCATCCGCGCCAATGACGGTCTTGCAATCAACTGACATCAGATGGGTGTTCGTCCCGCCATAGGCGATACGTAAGCCGCGTTCCGTTAATTTTTCCGCCAGACGGATGGCGTTCTGCACGGTGGCATGTTGGAGATCACGGAATTGATCTGTTGCCACTAATTTGAGCGCAACCGCCAGCGCTGCAATGGCATGGACGTGCGGCCCACCCTGCTCACCGGGGAAGACACCGCGATCAATTTTAGGCTGTAAATCTTTGCGATGCGTGATGATGACAGCGCCACGCGGCCCGCCGAGCGTTTTGTGCGTGGTAAAGCTGACGACATCGGCGATGCCCACCGGATTCGGATAAACCCCCGCCGCGATCAGCCCCGCGACATGCGCCACATCTGCCAGCAGATAGGCTCCAACTTCATCGGCGATTTCTCGATAAATAGCCCAATCCGGTGTCCAAGGATAACTGCTATAACCGCCGATAATCATGCGCGGCTTATGTTCTCTCGCCAGTGAGCGCATCCGGTCATAATCAATTTTTTCATCCGCGCCCACGCCATAGCTGATGATTCTGAAGAATTTTCCGCTGCGATTAACCGGACTGCCATGCGTCAGATGCCCCCCTTCGATCAAATCCATGCCCATCACTGTATCGCCCACATTTAGCAGCGCGGTATAAACTGCGCTGTTGGCAGGTGCGCCAGAAAGCGGTTGGACATTGACGTAAAGCTGATCGGCACTGTAGCCATTGGCGGCGAAAATCTCCGCAGCGCGACGACGGGCGAGCGCTTCCACCATATCAGCATATTCCGTACCCTTGTAATAGCGCTCATCTCCGATGCGGCGATATTCCGTCAGACGGGCGTTGTAATCAAGGATTTCCGACTCGCTTAGCGTCCGTGTCGATTCCAGCGGATACCCTTCGGCATAAATGTTATGGAATGACGAACTGAGCGTCTCGCGCACCGCCTCTGGAATAGTGCTTTCCGACGGAATCATAATTAAAGTACGCGCCTGCCGCGCTGTTTCGTGCTGGATCAGTTCAGCAACATCGGGGTCAATTTCTGCCAATGCGCCCCGAAATAAAAAGTCTTTGACTCGCTCTTGTATCATCATAGGTATTCATTCCCCACATCATTTTTTGGCTGAAATATGGTTGAAATTGTATCACGCAGGCTAGAGGGACGCTATTGTGAAGCAATAAAGCATGAAGGGGTATTTTGTAGCAAATCGCTTTCCAGCAATATCAAAATTATGTTGTTGAAAGCGCAGCCTAAATCTCAAGCTACAGAAATCGACTTTGCCTACATAATGAATTTAAGGTTAATTATCAAGAGAGAGACAACAATGCCTTTACACGTTAGTTGGGGAAACGCAGAAAAAACCTTCACCCTATTTGAATTCGTCGGCAAATGGTCTTGGGAAGACTATTATCAAGCGCGTAGTGATGCCATCCGCTTGGTAGAAGATGTGCCACATACGGTCAATATTATCGTCGATCTTACCCAGAGCAGTATTTTCCCCGCCAATATGCTGTCACATTTTGGATCATCGATTGATCAATCGCCTAAAGATTTTGATTTGGCAATTATTATCACGAACTCAAAATTCCTTGAGGCTATGGCGAACATGATCAGTAAGATCAAACTCCAGACGAAATTTCAAGTCGTGCGGACGCGCCAAGAAGCCTACAAACTGATGGCAACCTACGACACAAGCCGCGTTTAGAACGGGGAAGCGGCGGCAGTTTCGCCAGCTTACCCCAGAATGATTTTGTCTCGTGAGATGCCTGCCTGAATAAGGCATCCACCAGCGGCTTATTTGTGCCATCCGCCTCAATAATTACCTTATCGCCTTCGACCCGCGCCATCACAATAGGTCTTTAAGCACATTTATTCCTCGATAGAAGCACGATTCAACAGCACACTTTTAACTGATTCACTTACCTCAAGCGTCTCAATTTCGTTCTGATAAGCTGCCCGTTCATCCGGCTTAGCGCGGCGCATCTGTTTTTGCAGATATGAGATGCGATAGAGCTTAATCGCCTGCGCTACATCCGCCTCTTTGCGTAGATAAAAACTGATCCAACCGCTTTCCGGCAGCAGATGATGCGGCGATGCTTCGCCATCTGCCAGCAGCACTTCACGGATTTTCACCGTATACGGAATATCGACCATAAAGTCGCCATGTATATGCCCGACCTCGACATTCCCAATTTTGAATTCCGTCCCACCGAAGCGATGGGGATGCGCCTCAATGCCATCCCATGAAGAAACTTCCTGAACAATTCTTGATCCGTGACCCATTATTATAGCCTTTAGTTGTTAGTTGTTAGCTCTTGAATCGACGCTGTTATGAATACAAGCCTTACAAAAGCTATAGACTACCAATTGTGGATAAATGATTTTGCGATGCAGACATGCAAAATGCCCACTAGCTGCTCAACACTCATTACTTATTACTCAGCACTTCCGCTCTCAATTGTCCGATATGTAGCGCGGAAATCACTCGGTGCAACGCCGATCAGCCGCTTGAAGGCTTTACTAAAAGCGTACGGCGATGTATAATCCACACGTAGGGCGACAGCTTCTACCGTCAGCATTGGATTATCAATCAGCAGCATCACCGCAACTTGCATCCGCCAGCGGGTAAGATATTTCATGGGCGGCTCCCCCACCATCCCTGTAAACTGTGCCATCTGGACAGCATCCGCCAATGGCTCTACCGTCCAGTCACGCTCTGGCTCACGATGAATATAGCCTAACACTGCCCCCATCTGCGGGTGATAAAGCGCCACCAACCAACCACCATCAGACGGCGCGTGATGATCGATCCAATAGCGCATCACCATAATGAACAGAATATCCATCAAACGACTGATAACCGTCTCGCTACCTGGACGCGCTTCTGCTGCCTCAGAAGCGATAAATCGCAGCGCGGCAGTCAGCCACTCGGCGCTTTGTCCAGCCTCGCCTTTAATTAAAATCAGCGGCGGCAGCAGCGAAAAAAGCGGATAAATGACTTCATTTTCAGTGCGAAATTCGCCACAAATAAGCGTAGCTGTATGCTGTTCACTATTCGCAGGGCATGTAACTCCATATTCTTTGCGTTGTCGCAAAAATTCCTTGAGATGTATCGCTTCAGTTTTCAGATTATCGACCAGTTCATAATGCGCTTGATTCGAAATCACAATGAGGTCGCCCCGCGTGAGCAAAATCGGGTCAGCCTCATCGGAAAGCCGAAGCCAACATTGCCCATGTTCCACGACGTGAAAAGCAGCACCGTTAGAGACAGTCAGCGCCATGCCCCAAGGCGCGACAAGCTCTATACGAAAAAAACTTTTGCCTCTAAACGAAGCAACTGCAATACTTGCTTTAAAGCATCCATACGCTTATGAATCCTAGAGGAATAGACATCAAAACGAGACATTAAGCCATTCTAACGCTTAACCATACCCGATATGATCTGGTTGTTGCAATAAGCAACTGCGTGTCGGTTTTATCATTAAAATGGAGTACATCTGTATGATTCGCAAAGTGATGTTTACTTTCGCATGTGTGATCGTCTTCAGTATCTCGGTTGTCAGCGCCCAAGATACGCCGCCAACTTTCGTGTTGGTACACGTTGCTTTTCAGGATGCGTCGGGATGGGCCGGCGTTGTCGCCAACTTAGAAGCAGAAGGCTATACCACTGTCACGGTTGAATTAGCCGGACGTGGTGAAGATACAACACCTCTAGGGGAAATTACGCTGGATAATTACCGCGATGCAGTAATCGAGGTAATTGAAGCGCAGGAGCAGCCTGTTATTCTGGTCGGACACAGCTTTGGCGGCATCACGATCTCATCCGTTGCTGAGGCCATCCCGGACAGGATCCAAGCCTTAGTCTATCTTTCCGCTTACCTTCCCCGCACCGAAGAAAGCCTTGTTAGCCTTTCTGCCCAAGATCACTACAGTGTGTTAGGTCAAGAAGGTAATTTTATCCTCGCGGAAGACTTTACTTCAGGACTTTCGCTTACCTCACCCCCCGGCCCCCTCTCCAAGTATTGGCTATGCATTACCCACAAATCAGAGAACGGGGAAAAGTGGGTTAAAATAGAGGGATAAAGAAAAAGGAGCGAAAAATGAGAGCGAAATTGCCAG
>DAOTTO010000026.1:0-2919 GCA_034437895.1 Anaerolineae bacterium
GCTGCGTCGTTGATGATCGGCGCGTTTACCTCCAGACCGAGCAAACTCCACGTCCCGCTGCTGAGATAGGCATAATTTTCGGTGGTGGTGGGAACGGCAACGACAGCGCTGCCCGTATCATGGCAGGCCGGTAAGATGACTTTAATGCCTTCGTATGCGCCGATGACTGTGCCGGGTTGGACGATCTCTGGGAAAAGGCGCGTCGGCAGTTCCATGCGGGAGAGGAGTTCCCGATCCCAATCATCCGCCGCCGGATTGTACATCTGCTGCGTGGTGGCATGGGTAAATTCGCAGGTCTTCGCGCCGCTGAGCCAATAATTGAACAGATCGGCAATTGTCAGATAGGTGTGGGCGGCATCCAGCAGGGGGCTGTTGTCACGCACGAGACTCGCGGCTTGATACAGGCCATTAATCGGCATGATCTGAATCCCGGTGCGCTGGAACACTTCGCGGCGCGGCATCCGGGCGAACACCCATTCCATCATCCCGTCGATGCGACGATCCCGATAATGCACCGGATTCGCTAACAAGCGCCCGTCACGGTCAAGCAGGGCGAAATCTACGCCCCACGTATCGACCCCGATGCCAGCGGCTCCGGCGGATGCGGCTCGGATGCCGTCGGAAATATCTTTCCATAAGCGCAGCGCATCCCAATGGAGCGTCCCACCTGCCATCACGGGGACGTTGGGGAAGCGATGGACTTCGCTCATATTCAGGCGCGTTCCATCAAAATCGACGCGCATGACGCGCCCGCTTTCTGCCCCTAAATCAACTGCAATAACGTGTTTTTTCGCTGTCATATTTTATCTTCAAAAAATGATGTAAATTCTTTTGAACCACAAAGGGACTGAAAAGTGATTAGTTTTTGGTTCTTGGTGATTCGTTCAATGCAAAAGCGTTGATTTGTGCTTTTACTAAAAACTAATCACTAAAAACTTATTACACTTTCCATGCCTTTGCGGTTGATCTGTATTTTTAACGCACGTAAGCCGCTGCAACTCCGCCGTCTACTGTTAATACCGCACCCGTTGTTTTGGCGCTGCGTGGCCCTGCCAAAAATGCAATCGCTTCCGCCACATCTTCCGGCAGAATCTCGACCTTGAGCGTATTACGCTGGCGATAATACTCATTAATGTCGTCAATGTTAATTTTATACTGTTCTGCCCGTGCCTGCTTCCAATCGCTGTCCCAGATGCTGCTGCCGCGAATGACCGCATCCGGCAAGACTGAGTTTACACGAATGCCATAAGCGCCGCCTTCTTCCGCGAGGCTGCGAGCGAGATGCACTTCAGCCGCTTTCGCGCTGGCATAAGCCGTCGCGCCTTTGCCGGGGGCGAGGCTGTTTTTGCTGCCGACGAACACCATCGTGCCGCCTGTCCCTTGCGCCCGCATCACTTTATAGGCTTCCCGCGCCATCAAGAAGTAGCCCGTCGCCAAAATGTCGATGTTGCGCTGCCAGATTTCCAGCGTCGTCTCCTCGATGGGTGCGCCGCCTGCGATTCCGGCATTGTTAATCAGCACATCGAGTCCGCCATACGCGAGAACGGTCTGGCGCAGCACGTCCTTAACAGCGTCTTCACTGGTGACATCGCAGTGGAGGAAAAGCCCACGCTTTTCGCCGAAGCGTTTGGTAAGGTCTTTCGCCACTTCTTCGCCAGCTTCGCGGTTGATGTCCGCGACAACGACGTGCGCTCCGTCTTGCGCCATACGATACGCCACAGCTCGTCCGATTCCGCTGGCAGCACCCGTGATTAGCACGACTTTTCCGGCGAAATCCCGATCTGGCGGCGCGAGGCGCAGCTTATACAATTCCAGAGGCCAATATTCGATGTCGTAGGCTTCTTTGGGGGTAAGGCTGACGAATGCGCCGAGGGCTTCACTGCCGCCCAAGACGATGACCGCACGGTGATACAACTGCTGGCTAACACCCGCATTGGTCGCATCTTTGCCCGTGTTGACCATGCCGAGGCCGGGGATCAAAATCACGCGAGGCGCAGAATCGCGCAGTTCGTCACCAACTTCTTTGTTGTCATCAAAATACTGCTGATAGCGGACTTCATAATCGGCAACACCCGTTTTTAACTTTTCCTTGAGTGCGTCCACGCCTTCGCTCGGCTGCCAATCGACAAATAAGGGCGTGCGCTTGGTATGGACAAGATGATCGGGACACGCTACCCCGGCCTGACTCACGACTCCGGTGCTGCTGCTGCCGACCATATCGAGCATCATATCGCCGTCATCGTAAAGCAAAACAGTTGACTTCCGCGCAGAAACCGCGCCGCGAATGACGGGTAATGCTTCTGCCATAATCGCATCACGCTCGGTTTTGGAGAGCGGTTGGGTTTTCAGATCACCGAAAACACGTTTGCCCTTACGCGCATTCGCTACATATTCTTCGGCCTCGCCCACAATGCGGATGCTGTTCTCATAGCAGGTCTTGGCATCTTCCGCCCATGTCACGAGGCCATGCTTGCCCATGACGACACATTCAATGTTGGGATTATCGACGACCTTTTGCCCAATCCATTTACTGAGCGTGAAGCCGGGGCGGATATACGGCACAAAAGCCATGCGATCCCCGTAAACTTTACGCGCTTCCGCTTCAGCATCCGGCGCACAAGCGATGCTAATCACTGCGTCAGGATGGGTATGATCGACGTGCTTGCCGGGTACAAAAGCGTGTAGCAGTGTCTCGATGCTCTGGCGCGGACGATCTGTTTCAAAAGCCGTCCGGTTGAGATACGCGACCATTTCTTCATCCGTCATCGCTTCACGTTCAAACAGCGGGTCGATTTCGTCCAACCGCAGCAGCGCGAAGCCTCTTTCTTTGATCGTGAGAATATCTGAGCCAGACGCTTTAACGGCTAACACCCGCACTTGCTTGCCCGTGTGATCGGTCAGCAGCAGTTTAGCGCTGGT
>DAOTTO010000027.1:0-7421 GCA_034437895.1 Anaerolineae bacterium
AAATCAACCCGTTTACGGGTTTACAAAAACTTTAGCTGGTAGTTTTGAACGACCAGCGTTCCAAAATGTTGCGTGTCCGTAACCTTAGTGAATAACTTTCACTGGTTTGCTGACTTCGCGTAACTACTCAGCCCTATTTTTGGAGGGGAATTAATGTTAAATTCATTTTAGTACCTTTTTTGGTCGCTCAAAATTGAGGTTAGGGCGCTACTGCAAGAAAACCCAATTTAATGGCAATATGTAAAAACTATTAAGGGTAAATAAAGTGACCATTATGGGGCATACTCTCAACTATATAGTGTTCATTTACGCGATATGTCATTGGCGATAAATTGATTTTTTGAATTGAAACAGGCGGAGTAGTTACAGAAATCAAATTGAAAAATAGGGTTGTTCCCTAAAAATGCGGTAGAATAAGTTCATTGTTTCAAGCCGTATGGACAAACCGATGGATCCGCAAAAACCACCTTCACGTATAGACGTAATCGTTACTTTCGGATTACTAGCGAGTATTCCGGGAGTCGGTGCTGCACTCTTGGCGGCAACACAAAATGTAGGCGTTGCTATCGGGGCGGCAATGATCTACGGCGGGATCGTTTTAGTCGTCAGTATGATTACGGGCGTGTGGCAGCGCGTTAGAGAACCGATTATTCAAGGCACTGCCGATCAAATTTTAGCGCAAATAAAAAATAACCAACGCAACCGCCAATACGGAAAACACCTCAAACCTTATCTAAAATTCATTTCATTCAAACACCGCACGCTTGATGTCAAAGGGCTTTCGACACAGGGGCAGTACAGCCTTGAACTCGAAAAAGTCTTTGTCGAACTCAGCATCAGCCCAGAAAGCGCGGCATCAGGTAATCCAATCAGACCGCCCGATGAACTGCGCGGCAGCCACACCATTTGGGAATTCATCGACAATTCCCATCTCCAAAATCGAGAATTGGTGATCTTGGGTGCGCCGGGCAGTGGCAAAACGACACTGCTCAAACATATCACGCTTATGTTGGCGAACAAACGCGCTCACAAAGAAAAATCGCTGCCGAATAGGCTGCCCTTCCTGCTCTTTTTGCGAGATCATGCTAAGACGATTGCGGAAAATCCGAAGGTTCGTCTTTCGGAGTTAGTTTACAGCACACTGGAGCGGATGCCCGACAAAACGCCGGAAGGCTGGTTCGAGAAACATATCCTTGCAGGACGCTGCCTGATTATGCTGGATGGTTTAGACGAGATTGGCGACACGCAGATGCGACGGCAGACGGTGGCTTGGGTGCAAGAGCAGATTGACGCGCTCGGCAGCAAGGGCAACCGCTTTATCGTGACCTCGCGGCCTTACGGGTATCGCAGCAATCCCCTTAATGGGGTCATCCAGCTTGAAGTACAGTCCTTCAACCGCCAGCAGATTGAGCAGTTTGTCCGCAGTTGGTATTTGACCAATGAAATCATGAGCCAACAAAAGGATGATTTCGGTGTGAAAATGGCAGCCGACGAAGGCGCAGACGACCTGCTGCGGCGCATCCAAAACGCGCCCGACATTGCCGAATTAGCGGTTAATCCGCTGCTGCTGACGATGATTGCCACCGTTCACCGCTTCCGCAGTTCGCTCCCCGGCAGGCGCGTAGAGCTTTATGCCGAGATGTGCGAGGTATTTTTAGGCAAGCGTGACCAATCCAAAGGCGAAAACATCAATGAACTCACCCCGGCGCAGAAACAGAATGTCTTACAACCTTTAGCATATACGATGATGCAGGCCAAAGTACGCGAAATCGGCGCGTCTCAGGCGGCGCAGATCATCGATGAACCGCTGCGCTTGGTCACTACAGACATGACCCCCGCAGCATTTCTGACGATGATTTATAATCGCAGCGGCATCTTAATCGAGCGCGAAAACGACGAATATGCCTTTTCCCACAAAACATTCCAAGAATATTTGACCGCCACCTACCTCAAGCAGCACCAACTGGAAGCGGTCATCATAAGTCACATTGACGACATTTACTGGCATGAAGTCATTCGCCTGTATTGTGCAATGGCGGACGCATCCAACGTGATTAGCGCGTGTCTTGCCGAAGATGCCCCGATCGAGGTATTGGTACTGGCGATTGAATGCGATGAAGAGGCGCTCAGCGCACAACCGGAAGTACGCCAGCGTTTAGAAGCGCTGATTCAAGGCAGCATTGAAAGTGATGATCCTGAACGGCGTAAACTTGCCGCCAATGTCCTGCTGGCGCGTCGGCTGAAGCGGCTGTCCCCGGCAGGCGAGGGCTTATTCGCCGATTCGTCGCTCGTAACCCATGCCGAATATCAACTTTTCTTAAATGAACAGCCTGAACACGCGCCCGATCATTGGGAGGATGTGTATTTCTTTAAAGGCACGGGAAGGCATCCCGCAGTTGGTGTCGTCGGGGAGGAAGCCGAGGTATTTTGCGCGTGGCTGAATGAACGCGAACCCAGCAGCGAATGGGTCTATCGCCTACCACAAGTTGATGAACGCGACCAGATCGGTTCTTGCGACCAAGAAAGCACATTGGCTTACCTTTGCAGGGGCAGCGGCGGATTCATCGTCATCGGTAAAGAAATGCCCCCTATGACGTTTGGCAGTCTGCTTATCACTGAGGACGGCTCAGCGCCTGACCCACTCAAAAAAACACCGATTGCCCTGCGCCATTATCAACTAGCGACCTTTGCATCTCAGAATATCGCCCGCGCCCTCAACCGCGCCCTCGCCCGCGCCCGCGACCTCGACCGCGCCCTCGCCAGCGCCAGCGCCAGCGCCCGCGACCTCGCCAGCGCCCGCGACCGCGACCGCGCCAGCGCCCGCGACCTCGACCGCGCCCTCGCCCGCGCCCTCGCCCGCGACCTCGCCAGCGCCCTCGCCCGCGACCTCGCCCGCGACCTCGCCCTCGCCCTCGACCTCAACCTCGCTAGCGCAAATCAACTCTACAAGGAACTTCAAAAACTATATCAAAGCCACAAGGGAGATGAAAATAATAAAAAACGGCTTGAGTTATATACGCTCGTCGCACAGGTGCTTGTCGGTTACATCCAAATCGCACTATTATTAGAAGGGAAGGGCGAGCCTCACATACTGATTGATACCTTGAAACAGGGCGGTGATTTAGGTAGTTTCCGGCGCTCGCTCTTGCAAACAATTGAGGCTCATTATGGACAGCAGCCACAGCGCCTCGTCCGTGGTCAGCAGCGGGAAGCATGGAAAGCCGAGTTGGACGACCTGATCAATGCTTACGCTGTCCTCGCGCTGCTGGAAAAACGCCGCCGGGGCGAAATGGAAGCGTTTGAGGGCATTCGAATCGTCAAAGCGCGGCGCAAAAACACGACCAAATAAAAAAGGCCGCATCGGGGGGGTGGATGCAGCTTTACACCCCACCCCCTCCCCGGTTACGGCTGAGGGGGAATGAAACAAGTCACCTGCATTGCTCCCTTCTCTCGAAGCCGGGGGAAGGGTTGGGGTTAGGGGTAAAGTGCTTCTATAGCGCGTAATGCAGTCGTTACACTCTCTCGCCGTTATCGTTCCTGCGGTGACATGACATTTTCGAGCAACCGCACCAGCAGCGAGCCGATAATCGTCATGGAGAGATACAGCACCGCGACGGTCAGATAGGTTGGCTCATATTGGAAGTTGGAGCCGGAAGTCACTTTGGCGATTTGTGTGATTTCTCGCACGGCGAGGATCGTTGCCAGCGACGAATCTTTAATCATAGCGATGAAGTCATTCCCCAGCGGCGGCACAATCCGGCGGAGGGCTTGCGGCAGCACGATACAGCGCATGGTCTGAGCGTAAGTCATGCCGAGAGAACGCGCCGCTTCGATCTGTCCCTTGCCGATGGATTGAATCCCCGCCCGAAAGACTTCCGAGAGGAATGCGCCATACGCCAGCGCTAAGCCGATGATGGCGGTTTCTGGCGAACTGCCTCTAAACGTAATTTCGATGCCGTACTGTGCCAGCATATAGCGCTTAAAAGCGGGGATCACCACAAAAGCGGAAATCAACAAGACGGTGATAATCGGCAAGCCGCGCATGACTTCGACAAATAAGGTCGCGACGTTATAGACGACGACATGCAAAAAGCTGACGATTCGCCCCCTTAGACCGGTTCTGGCGTAAGGCGGCGCAGAGCGAATAATGCCGATCATTAAGCCGATAACCAACGCCAGCAGGTAAGAGACAATGCTTAGGCGCAGCGTTAGAGCGATCCCTTCTTTGAGATCATCAAAGATATTGGAATAGGTTTCGTCAGCGGCGATGCTCACATAAACCCAGATCGTGACCAATGCAAGGATAAGCGCCCACCAAGGGAAGGTATACAAAAATGCAAAGGGGATGGCACGGATGCGGGCATCTTGCGAGACGGCTTCGAGGTCGGTACCCACCTTGCTCGGCATGAGATCGGACGGTTTATCCATAGGGGGTGCCTCTATTTAAGTGTATTCGATGATGTATTTTCAATGGGCTTGGATGCTATCAAAGGATGTTCGCAGCTTTTCAAAAGTTTTATCCATCAGGTCAAACAAGATGACATACTTTTAGGGACCCAATAACGCGCTTTAAGAAAACAACACGATTATTCATTTGTAGGGGCAACGCGTGCGTCGCCCCTAGTGCTATCCTACAAAAATCAGCCAGCGGGTGTTGCTTCAGCAGTGGCTTCAGATTCTTCAGCGGGTGCATTCGCCGGGCTGTCGATGCCGAACCACAACAAGTTAATGGTTTCCAGCGTCCCGTCACGGCGCATACTCGCCAGTGCAGCGTTTACACCAGCCGTCAATTCCGACCCCTTCGGGAAGATGAAGCCCAATTCCTCGCCAGACGACAGCGCATCGCCGGTGATCTTAACCGTCTCAGCATTTGCGCCTTGATAACCCAACCCTGCGACATTATCCAGAATCACGGCATCAACATCGCCAGCAATCAGCGCCTGAACCGTGATTGGGAATGTATCGTATAGGACGATGCGCTCACTCCCTTCACCGAGCAGATTTTCGGCGACAATCGCGTTGGTTGTCCCCGGTTGAGTCCCCATCACCAAGCCGTCTTCAGCGATGAATTCTTCGACATTGGTGAAGCGGTCTTCATCAATTCGCACCAGCAGCACCTGCTCCAGCGCGATGTAGCCATCAGAGAAATCGACGACTTCTTTGCGGTCATCGGTGATGGTGATGCCATCGGCAGCCATATCGAACTCGGCGTTGCTGACCGCCAAAATCATGCCGTCCCACGAGGTTTCGACAAATTCTGGGACGCAGTTAATCCGCGCACAAATTTCGCGGATGGTGTCGTAATCCCAACCAATGGCGTTGCCGTCGGGATCAAGAAAGTTGAAGGGCGGATAGGCGTTTTCGATGGCGACGGTGATGGCTTGCCCACCCAGATCGGGCAGCACAATCGGGACGGAAAGGCCAGCGAGGACATCCGGGATGGTACCGGGTTCCTCATCCTGAGCGGTGACGGCGATCAAAGGCAGCAGCAGCAGTGCCACCATAACGATGAAGCTAACGAGTTTGCGATTCATAAATTCCTCCTAGTAAAACAAGCATTTGTACCAGTGCAATCGTGCGTTCATTATAAACAGTTCCTTCTAGGATGCACTGTCTATAACGACTAAAAATTTTTACCTCTATTGCACAAGATTACCGCTAATTATGCACAAAAAGTGGATTTCGCCAAAAATCCCTTAAAATGGCTCAGCCAAAGTTAGAAAGCTGCAAACCTCCCAAGCCTTAAGGAATAGCATGGTTGCCTATCCGCGCAAGTCGGCATACACTGTAATGACTTGATTTGCATGTAGATACCCCAAATAGTCAGTTTGATAAGCCCAAGCTGCTTATCGATGAGAGGCACAATTTATGTTATCGAGAAGACTTCAAGATCAACAGAAAAAAGAAACCGATGACAAGTCAGCCCAGTCTTCCGCATTTGCAAATTTTGAGGATGACGAGGAACTTGATTCCCTTCTGAATACGCCTGCTGCTCCATCTAAACCAGCCGCCCCTGTCGCTGCACCTAAACCCAGCGGCCCGGTTGGGAAGGTGGTGGTTGAGCCAACCGGTGTCTTTGATAAAGGCATGACGCTCGATACCGGGTATGAAGTGCCGCCCAAACGCCGCACGACCCCTCAAGTGAAAAAATTACGCAAGCAGCTCCGTCCCAAGCTGTTGGCTTTTCCCGACGAAGCCGATCAATGGAGGCGCGGCGACACGGAAAAAGAACGCCTTATCCTTGACCGCCTCAAAACCGTCCTGGAAAAAATGCAGGTTAAACTGAGCAATGCCGAACTGCATGAGTTACAGGAATGTATGCTCAACGATTTACTCGGTTTCGGCGCGATTGAGCCGCTGATCCAAGACCGGACGTGTTCGGAAATCATGGTCAACGGCGGCGAAATTATCTTTGCCGAGCAAAAAGGCAAACTGCACGAGACTGAAATCGTCTTCGATGACGAAGAATCCGTCATCTGGACAGCACAGCGCATCGTCCGCCCGCTCCAGCGCGAACTCAGTCGTAAATATCCGATGGTCGATGCCCGCCTGCCCGATGGCTCGCGTGTGCATATCGTCAGCCAGCCTTCCGCCTTACTCGGTACGACCATTACCATTCGTAAATTTCCTGAAAAACGCCTGACCGTCGCTGATCTGGTGAAGTTCGGTTCGTTCCCAAATGATGTGGCGCAGTTTTTAGAAGCATGTGTCGTATCGCGGTTGAATATCGTTGTCTCTGGCGGTACAGGATCGGGTAAGACGACGCTGCTGAACGTCCTCAGTTCTTATATTCCCGAAGACGAGCGCATCATCACCGTCGAGGACTCGGCAGAATTGCAATTGGCTCAGCGCCACGTCGTCCGGCTGGAAACCGCGCCGCCCATTCCCGGCACCGCCACCGAAGGCATGTTAAGCATCCGCGATTTGGTCAAAGGGACGCTGCGTATGCGCCCAGATCGGCTGGTAATCGGGGAAGTGCGCGATGGCGCGGCGCTCGATATGCTCCAAGCCATGAATACAGGGCATGATGGTTCGCTAACCACCGTCCACAGCAACAGCCCGCGTGATGCCGTAGCCCGTCTGGAAACGTTGTGCCTGATGGCAGGTATGGATTTGCCCTTGTTAGTCGTCCGCGCCCAAATCGCCGCCGCCATTCATTTATTTGTGCAGCAAGCCCGCCTTAAAGATGGCAGCCGTAAAGTCGTCCAAGTGACCGAAATTCAAGGTATGGAAGGCGAAAGCGTCACGCTGCAAGACATCTTCGTCTATCGCACGACGGGACAAAAAGAACAAGGCTACAGCCATGAAGGCGGCGGCGCGTTAGAGCCTACGGGCTTCCGTCCTAAGTTCGTGGACAAGTTTAAGCAGTTTGGCTTCAACCTGCCGGGGCGCATATTCGGCGCAGGGCAGAGCAAGTTCTA
>DAOTTO010000028.1:0-1840 GCA_034437895.1 Anaerolineae bacterium
CCCCGGCCCCCTCTCCAATACTTGGAGAGGGGGAGAAAAACGCATCTTGAAGTCCCCTCTCCATGCAATGGGGAGGGGATTTAGGGGTGGGGTAAATGCGTGAGCGAAAGTCCTATGTAAGCATCACAATTTGATTTGTGATCTTAACGTAACCTCAGTTTTGGATAGCTTACCTTGATTAACTTTTATAATATCCTCATCCCCCGCCCCTTCTCCATTGTATGGCGAAGGGGAGAAAAACGGTTCACAATGGCTCTTTAAGTCCCCTCTCTACGAAGTGGGGAGGGGATTTAGGGGTGGGGATAGAATGAAAACACTATCCGAAACTCAGGTTAAATAAGTTGAGCCTGCTATGTAATGGCGCAAACACAGCATATAATAAAGAGCATGTGAAGCTATATCCTTTCAGATTAGCTTGAGGAAAAACATGGAGAAAACAACAGTTACGCTAGATTTGCCGAGCGCTGACTACGATTTTATCAAAAAAATTGCTCAATCGACTCATCAGTCGGTTACAGATGTAGTGCGACAAAGTGTCGATTTTTTGACCCACCTGCCACCCATCGTAGGCGACGTTGAACCCATCCTAAAATCATTATCTTCATGTAGCGATGTGCAGTTATGGGGGGTGGTCTACCGCCATTTATCCCCGACGGAATTAGCCCGTTTGCATGAGTTGAGCGATAAAAGTGAAGAACATTCCCTCTCGCCAGAAGAAGATGCGCTGTTAGATCACCTTGTTGCATTAGTTGACCGTCACGCACTTCTGCGTTCAGAAGCGCTTGTTTTGCTTAAACGACGTGGACATGACATTGAGCAATTCTTATTAAAATGGAAAATATTCTAGTATTACGCTTTTGGATAGGTTGATATTTATTGTTGTAAGGAAAATATATGCACCAAGTTCAAACGCTTACAGCATTAATCCATAAAGAAGAACAGCTTTACGTGGCGCAATGTCCAGAAATCGGTACCGTTAGTCAGGGTGAGACTATCGAAGAAGCGATTGCAAACCTCAAAGAAGCAACGGAACTATATCTTGAGGAGTTCCCACTACCGGATGTGGCACGAGCCTTTATGACCACTTTTGAGGTCAGCCTTAATGCCTAAACTCCCTATTGTATCTGGTCAAGAAGCCATCCGCGCCCTAGAACGTTTAGGTTTTGAGCAGGTACGACAAAAAGGTAGTCATGTCATTCTGAAAAAGACAACCTCAGAAGGCGAGATAGGGTGCGTAGTTCCCTTGCATAAGGAACTCGCCATCGGCACTTTGCGCGGTGTTTTACGTCAGGCGGGTGTTGATGTCGAAGAGTTTCGGGAAAATTTGTAAAAATGTAGTCAATGGTCGGATTGAGCGGGAGAGGCAGTGCGCTACATCGGCGTGCATGATTGTCAAACTTGGCGATGGGCAAGTCGCAGGTTTACCAGAAACAGCGAATCCTATCGAATTTTATTCCGCTCTAGCCGATACCTATAGATAACGACTTTGCGGAGCGGCAGTGAATTAGATAAGAAAAACCGGAACGATTCAGCGCAATTTAGACTATAATAGTCGAAATGATAGATGAGTAGGCAGCATCATGAAGCAGAAATCAATTGCACTGAGTTTGCGCGAAGATGTCTATGAGAGTGTTCATCAGATGGCAGATGAGACACAGCGCCTCCCCGAAGCCGTCATTGCCAATACGGTTTATGCCGGACTTGGGCAAATTCCCGCCGGGCAAGAATTAGAAGAATATCTCGCTTCGCTGGAAAAATGCGCCGATGAAGAGTTATGGATGATCGCCCATACGCGGCTGCCGCTGGCTCAGGATATGCGTCTGCGTGAATTGACCGATAA
>DAOTTO010000029.1:0-8145 GCA_034437895.1 Anaerolineae bacterium
GCGGAGCAAACGCAGCCTCCCGCCCTCATGAACACGGAAGATACGGTCACGACCCTGTATATTAATCGTGCTATTGAGGTCGCGTGACGTGGCAATCGTTATATCTGTGAGGATGTTTAAGTCGCCTGTTAAGGCTTCTATTTCGTCGCGGCCTTCGATTGTAAGATCATATTCTGTATGTTCCCGCAGAAAAATGGTCGTTGCATCCGGGTTGCTGTTGGCATAGATGACAGCCTCACGCAGCGAACAGCGGTTTTGACCGCAGCCAACCGCTTCATCTTCAACAGTGTATACATAAATGACAGACCCTATTTGTGGCGCGTCAATCTGGAAATTGCGGATGAAATCGGCGGTGTCCTGGCTGGTTAGCGATTGCCTTAAAGCGTGACCATTTGCGTCGTGCAAAGTTTGGCAGGCGTACAAGCGGTAAAAATCAGGCGGTAACGGCAGCGCGTTATTAATCCCAATTGTCACTATATAGGTCGCTGGGTCATACGCGACTTGATCGATCAAATTGGTTTCGCCTGTTGTCAGTGCACAGGTTGCCGGGAAGGTTACGTCGCTGCCATCCGCCAGCAGCACATAATTGGCAGGATTAGTCACATCAGCTGGATCAACGCTGCCATCAGGATCAAACATCGGTTCGCTAAAGGTTAGGTAAAGATCGGTCACACTGAGCAGCACCCGTTCCTGCTCATCAATGTTATTGTCGGGTGTGGGTTGTCTGGAATTGATGTTAACCACCGTTGGCGCGGTATCTACTTGGAACGATACGAGATAATTCCCGCCGGGCTGCCCATCTTTATCACCGTCTAAGTGTGTTTGTCCAGGTGCATCAAGCAGGTCATCGCAGACGATGAGGCGGTAGCTGCCGTTCCACAGCGGGGCTAAGGGAGTTAATTCCAGTGTATCAGGAAGTATTTCAAACGGCACATCCACATCATCGCCGGAAAGTGTAGGGCATTGTGCTGTCTGGAACACACCATCAACGCCGGGCATGACGATGCGATAATAAGCCGGATTCCTTATACTACCCGGTAGTTGTCGGTTAATGGGCAGAAACATTGGTTGCGTAAATTGGATTGAAATGTGTGTTATAGGGCGGGCTATGAGCATATCTGGGAAGATCGTTTCGTACCTTGTAACCGATTGGCTAGATACAACCCTATACGAAATATGATCGACAGTTGGCAGGATAGAAATGCCAAAATTGCGGACGAAATCGCCGCCTGCCTGACCATTAGAGTCGCCATCAAGCGCTTGCCCAAACACATCACGTAATTCGTCGCAAACGATAAGGCGATATAAACCAGCGGGCAAAGGCTGCGCGTTGTTCAGGGTCATTTCGATCTGGAATATCCCGTAAGTCGAGTAGACTACCCTCACCTGCTGGATACTGATGGCGCTGTCGTCCCCTTGTAGCGCGCCGCAAGTAGTTGTCTGTGCGATGTTATCTGCGCCGACCCGCACAAGCTGATAATGTGCCGTGTTGGTCAGGTCGCCGGGCTGTGTGTCGCCCAGATCATCCTGCATCATCTGGGTGAATTTGAGCGAAAAAGTCGTGACCGGATTATGGTAGATTTCATTCTCAAGGAGCTGCGGCTCAATGGTTTGATTAGAAGTAATGACACTTTCCAGCCTGGTTAATAGCTGGGCGGTGTTGCTTTCAAAAGCCCCGCGATCACATGCCGCGCCGCCGGGACGACCAAAATTCCGCTGATCTTGAGCGGGGCAATCTTCAGGGTTCGCACTATTTAGCGCTGGACTGCCTGTGCCTAACGCACGGGTTAAGGTGCTACCGCCGTTGTCCGCTAAGGGTTGCAAAAGCGCATCCACGCCGAATAGATCACCCGTTTGTGGGTCATTCTGGAGAGTGCAGTCATTAGGGAACAAGTTATAACCTGCGCTGATGACGGTAGCGGTGGCGGTCAGGATGCAGCTTGTTGTATTCCCCGTGAAGATGCTGTTGCTAAAGCGCATTTCCCCCCGCCCTGCATCAATCCCAACGGCGTTGTTGGCGAGGGTTACGTAATTGAGCGTAATGCTCCCGCCCCCAACATATCCCACGAATTCGCGCACGACCATGCCTGCGCCTGTATTGCCGCTGATCGTGGTGTTGACGAGGGTGCTAGTGCCAGAGGCATAAGAAAAACTGATCGCGTCGCCTATATTATCCGCGATTACGCTGCGTTCAATTTGCATATTGGGCGAGAAAAGGGCAGCGTTTTGCCGCACTAAGGTTCTGGCTGCTGTGGTGGTATTGCCTTGAATGATCACATCTTTGAGAATGAGAATGTCTTCGGCATAGATCGCGCCGGCACGGGCTGCTGTATTATTGATAATTTGGCTGTTCTGTAAGGTGACACGATCACCACCAACTAAGGCACCACCCGTGCCAGTGGCAACATTATCGCGCATGACGACATTAATCAGGATGATATCATCATAAGTAAAGATGCCGGCTCCATCAGCAGCGCGTCCGTTGCGGATGGTCAGATTACGTATAAGACCACCCGCGTAATTGATATTTCCTTGGATAGTGAAAACGCGTGCCAAACCGTTACCGTCAATGATGGTATTTTCTGGCCCTGCCCCCACAATAACCGTACTGTTGGTTAAAAATGCCCCGCTGTATTCACCGCTGGTACGGGTGATGAGATATGTTCCGGCGGGAATATAGACAGTAGGTTTGTTCCCCCAAGCGAGTAAACTCGCATACAGCGCCTCGCGCAGTGAACAATGCGAGACTGAACAGGTGTAATCAAAATCGTCGGCGGTGGTGTTCACGGTAAAAATCGGCCCTAGCTGCGGCACGAGATATTGGAAGCGTCGCTGGAAGTCGTCGCCGCTTGTGCCGTCACTGTTGCCATCTAGGAATGCGTTCCCCAGACTCTTGAGCGTATTGCATACGAACAGCGTAAAACTTCCGTCTGGCAGCGATGCAGCCATCGTTAATGTCGCCTTACGCTGTAACGGCTCGTAGGTGACGCTGTTAAGCGTAATCAGGCTGTCATCTCCAGCCGGCGTGGCGCATGATTGTGTTTCTCGTAGATGATTTGCACCTGCATAAATTAACCGGAAATTTGCCGAATTAGTTACGTCGTTAGGATCAGTATTCCCGGCTGGATTTTGCATCGGCTTGGAGAAAAACACCGCCAGCGACGGAATCTGCCGCGTGATGTCGGCGTTGTCGGCGATCACCGCTGCGCCATCAATATGGAGCGCATCAACATGCAGCACCATCGGCAGCAGGACTTCCTCAATCGCTCCAATGTCGCATGGCCCATCATTGCGCGGCTGCTGAAGGATGTCCGCCAATTCACATGTGTTAGCGGCGCTGCCGGGTATGGCTGGATTGCCCGACGCAATAGCCGGACTGCCTGCTAGTAACGGAAAAGTGTAAGGGAAGGTCGATTGTACAATGTTGCCCTGCACCAGAATATTCTGGGTCAAGATATTGGTTGTGTTATCTCCGGCGAGGGTACAGTTGGTGAGCGTATCGAACAGGTTATAGCCGCCGGAGTTCAATGTGCCCACGCAGTTGATGAGCGTATCGCCGGGTAGAGTGTTATCCCCGAAGAGGCTGTTGCTGGCTGTGACCTGTGCGCCCGCCGCGATCAGCAGACCGCCCGTTTGCTCATTAGCGACATTAGCAAAAACACTGATATTATTTAATGTCGCTGTACCGCCAGCGAAATAAATCCCGCCTGCGTTGGCTGCGTTCTGCGCGAAAATGCTGTTGGTAATCGTCAACGCGCCGCCAGCCTGATAGATCGCGCCGCCGAATGAGTCGGCACTGTTTTGTAGTAGTGTCGTGTTGCGAATGACGGTAGCGCTGTTACTCGTCAGATACAATGCCCCGCCGTTAAGTTGTGCATCGTTACTATCGACCACGCTATCTAATAGAGTCAATGTAGCGCCGGAGTTGTTATAAATCGCACCGCCATTGTCGGCGCTGCTATGCCCAATATAGGCATGTTGAAGGGTGAGCGTTCCGAGGTTGTAGACCGCACCGCCCAAATCTGCATTGCCCCGGCTCAAGGCCAGATCATGCAAGACAGCCGTCACGCCGGCCTGTATCGAAAGGATGCGGCTGGTTTCGTTACCATCCAAACTCGTCTGGTTATAGCCCGCGCCCTCGATGGTCACGCTGTCGGTCACGCTTAAAACGCTTCCGAGTTGATAAAATCCCGCATGAATGATGATGGTATTTGCGCCGGACGCGGCATTGCTGGCAGCAACAGCCTCACGTACCGAGCAGTGTACTACGCCGCAGACATTATCGAACTCATCCAGCAGGGTATTCACGGTAAAGGTCGAACCAGATTGTGGCTCGCGGATACGGAAGCTGCGGACGAAAGCATCGCCGCCCGTGCCGTCACGATTGCCATTGAGCGCATTGTCGTCCAGATCGAGCAGTGTCGGGCAGACAAACAGGCGATAACGCTGTACGGGCAGCGCAGTCCCGTTGTTGACCGCTAATGTTGTACGCTTTGCTGCTTCCACATAAGCTGCGCTTTGGATGCTGATAAGTTGGTCATCGCCTTGGGGGACAGAGCAAGTAGTTGTTTGCACGGTGTTATCCGCGCCGCCGTTAACCAGCCGATACTGCGCTGGGTTAGTCACATCACCAGCGCCGCCGTCACCTGCTGGATTAGACATCGGTTCGCTGAAATCAATATAAATTTATGTAACACTGGTGTCGAATTCCGACCCTTCATTGATGGTGGGTGTGCCAACCGCTGCGTTATTTTGTAGCGCGACTACCGACGGTGGATAGTCGGTCTGGAATGCGCCCGGATCGCAGTTGTAGCGGTCACGCCCTATGCCGCGTTGGTCGCTGGCAAGACAAGCAAATCCACCGCTACCCGGTTCGGCAGAATTTCCTGTGCCTAAAATGCTGCTGAGTAAACCCAGCGCATGGGTAGGGGTGCTGCCCCCATTATCCGCCAGCGGTTGCAGCAGTGGGTCTTGCGTGGTGAAATCACCGTCCGCGCCCACTGCCGCATTCCAATGGCAGTAAGACGGCTGCGCCAGCGCGATCATATTATGACCCTGGCTGAGGAGTTGACCGTAACAATTTGCCCCCCAAGTGGAAGCCGTGTTCCCATAAATGATGCTGTTCGCCACAAAAAAGGAAGATGCCCCTAGAATTCCACCGCCGCTGCTGGCGTGGTTATTGGTAATGGTGGCATTTCTTACATTAACAGTGCCGCCGTAGAATTGAAAAATACCCCCGCCTTGCCCATTCCCCGCTGGGAAGGTGTTACCGCTAATCGTCGAATTCTCGATGGTGGCATAAGAATAATAGAGGTAAATGCCGCCGCCCATGTTGCCGCTGATCGTCGAGCGATTAACCAATAAAGTATGGCTGTAATTGGGATAGCTGCCTGTGCTGGCGGCATACACGCCGCGTAAGCCGTTGTTATAAACATGGCTTTCCAGCAGGGTCACATGAGGCGTGTTTTGAATCTGTACCCCATTCGACCCGCCCGTGATGCCAACTTGCTGCAACGTCACGACACTCGTACCAGAGATAAATAAAACGGGATCGCCGCTTACACCTTGGATGGTGGTTTGACCTGCGCCCGCGCCGTCGATGACGATGTTGCTGGTTATGTCTAAACTCCCTGTTTGGCTGGCGCGTTCATTCGCTCCGGGGAGTGTAAGCGCGTATGTGCCAGCGGGTACGATGATGGTGTTGTTATCACCATTGATATTCGCGGCGATGATCGCCTCACGCAGTGAACAGTGATCGACAGCGCAGCTTGAGTCAGCGGTGTCGATGGTCGTATTGACGGTAAAAGTCGGCCCTGACTGTGTATCATCCACCCGGAAGTTGCGGAGATAATCGCTGCCGGGTTAGTCGGCTGCCGTGCCATCGAGCGAAAGATTGGTCGGGGCAGGCCGCCGCAGCGCACCACACACGACTACCCGGTAAGCGCTGTTGGGTAGGCCGCCGCCGACATTTAATGCCAGCGTCACTTGTCCGCTTGCACCGTCATATACGGCAGTGGTGACATCATCTCCAACCGGAGAGGCCGCGCAGGTCGTGGTATCGATGCTGCTATTCGCGCCAGCACGGACGATGCGATAGTTAGCCGGATTGGTGACATCATCGACGGATATGTCGCCTGCTGGATTAAACATGGCATGATCGAAGCTCAAAATCAGATGGGTGAGGTCGAGCGCTGTCGATTCATTTTCGGTCAACAGGCCATCTCCGGTATCCGGGATGGTGTTCACCGCTGCGACACGCGGCGCATACGTATCGCTCATTTCAATTGCGCCCATATCGCAGGTCGCCGTGCTGCTGCTGTCGCTGTCTAGTGGACGGGTGTTTCCTGTTTGGTCGGTTGTCGCGCAGGTGGCGTTATTTCCGGCTTCTAGGGCAGGACTGCCAAATAACAAACGATGCGATTGTGTTCCCGCCGCCCCAGCGGTATTCAACGCGCCGAGGTGGATCGTGCCGTTGATGATATGGGTGGCGGTATCGCCTGTGAAAACACAAGTCTGTGTTCCGCCGAATAAGTTATGCCCTTCTGAAATAAAGTCACCGAGGCAGTTTTTTTCTTGGGTTAAATCCGGCGCGTTATTAAACCAGCCGTAATTATTGGCGACAATACTATTCTTAATGGTGAAGCTGCCGCCGCCGCTGCCCCGTATAGCGGATGCATATTCGCCACCCACCGCATCATGATTAGAGGTATTGTTGACAATCGTTACGTTGTTTAACGATGTGTTGGCGGTTGCACCATGACTGATAATGGCTGCCCCGCTGCCGCCTGAACGGTTGCCGCTAAAGGTGGTATTAGTGATCGTCAACTGCCCGCCATAATTGGCGATAGCCCCACCATTAGTTGAATAGCTCCCTAATGCCTCATTATCGAAAAACGCGCTGTCCGTGATGGTGACAACGCCAGCAGCTTCATTGTAAATCGCGCCGCCTTCGACACGAGATCGCATATGGGTGAAGGTGGCATGTGCGATGTTGAGGGTGCCTGAATTTAAGATTGCGCCGCCATAAGACACTGCGCCGTCGCTCACAGTATCGCGCAGGATGGCATCGTTCAGTGAAACCGCACCTTGATTATAAATAAGCAGGCCACCGCCAGAAGAGCCTACTATACCGCGCAGGGTTACACCGTTGATGGTAATGCTGCCGCTGGTACGCACTTCAAAAATGCGGGTATAGTAGTTAATTGTGCTGATGGGCTGAATGATAGTCGTCGCTGAGCCAGCGCCGTTGAGCGTGAATGATCCGGTGATGTCGTAATCACCTCGGTAATCCTCATCATCATTTGTGCCTGATTGAGCAATTTCATACGTGCCTGCCGGGAGCGTTATCACTTCCGTGCCAGCGAGGGCGTTGGCTTCCATGATGGCTGCTCGGAGTGAACATGCCCCATTGAGGTCGGCGCAGAGGCCATTACCGACATTGGTATCGGCAGTATCGGCGGTGCTGTTCACAAGGAAGGCGGCTTGTGCCGATGCAGGCATAGAGGGCCAAGCGATTGCCAAGCCAATAATACAAAAGAGACCGATGGCGAGCAGTCGGTTAAAGTGTCGTCTTAAAGAATAGGTCATAGTTAATTGAATAACCCTATATCTAACTAACTTATTGATGTTACATCTTTATTTTACCTCTTAATGGAAGAGAATAAACGAAATAATTTCCGAAAAATGCGTATAGACGAGGTTAGAAAACTGTTATTCAAAAAAGTGGCGGCGGGTTGACTCCCAATGTACAAAAATAATTCAATTGCCCCTAATTGCTACATTAAACATCACAACCGATATGACACTGCGGAAAAGGATGCCAGTATGGACGTAAATATCAGCTAGAACATTAAAGGGTACGATCTGCGTGAAAGAATCGGGGCGGGGGTTTGGCGCGGTTTACAAAGCCTATCAAAGTACCGTCGGGCGCGAAGTCGCCATCAAAATTATTCTGCCTGAGCTTGCCAGCCAGCCCGAATTTATCCGGCGCTTTGAAGGCGAAGCCCAACTTGTCGCCCGTTTGGAGCATCTTGCAAGTGCTTACCACTAATCGCTTGTCCAATCTCCTGCTAAAAGTTCGGCTTGTTGGATTACTGTGTCGGTTGCGACTTCTTGTAGGTCAGAAAAATCCTTTACTCCCCTTCA
>DAOTTO010000030.1:0-1928 GCA_034437895.1 Anaerolineae bacterium
TAGATCGAGATCACAACGCGGCGATCAACATTCTTGAGGCGGGGCATCGCCTCATACTGTCTCAGTCGGTGGAAGTCCCTGCGTCAAGCACGGCATCCGGCGTTCACGGCAGAAGCCCCTGCCTTTAGGCATGGGGGGTATGTCACTACCTGCCTCCCTCTCTAGATGTGAGTGAGGCACTTCACGACACATCTTCTGTCGAACATTCGGAACCCTCAATAGCTTAACTGGAGATACGATCATGGCTCACACACTCGTTTTGACCAATCATAAAGGTGGCGTAGGAAAATCCACGTCCGCTACCAATATTGCTTTCGGACTCGTGAATGTTCTTCGGGCCGCACTTTATCCCTATCCTTCAGGTAGATTAACGCATTTTGTGTTATGCTTAAGGTACCTTTATTGTCCGTAGTTTTCGGAGGGTTACGCTATGCGTTTTTCGCCTCGCGTTTATCAAGCAGCGATGGTCGTGCTGCTGCTGGCTTTAGCAGTGCCTTGGGCCTTCGCGCAAGAAAGCACCAACCCGGTTGAGCTTCCTATCACGGAAGATGTGAGTTATACCGCTGAAGAAGGCGACACGCTGGACAGCATCGGCGCGTTGTTTGATGTTGATACCTTTTGTTTGGCAGCGACCAACGGCATGGATGAATCTACTGTCGTCCGTTCCGGCGATGTGCTGCTGATTACGGTGGATTGCCCCAATTATGACGGCGCTACCGAAGTCTTGTTCCCCCGCCCACTAGAAGGCGCACTGCCGCCGGATGAATCGCCTGCGACGGAGACCGAGACGACTGCGCCCACTACACAGGAAGCCAGTACGCCCACGACGACAACTCAAACGGCTGCACCTGACCAACAAGACCCCAGCGCAGGTGCGGGACAAGCCGGCAGCACCTATGTCGTCCAATATGGCGATACGCTGGATACCATCGCGCAGGAATTTAACGTCTCGCAGGTGTCTTTGCGCGTTGCCAATGATTTGCTCGATTTCCGCGGCAGCGATTTAATGCCCGGCACTAGCCTCGTCATTCCGTCAGATGGTGTGCCTTATGGCGGCTTCCCGGCGCTGACCGGAGCAGGTGGCGGCGCGGCGGATCCTACGCTCGGCACAGGCGGCGGCGGCGATACGTATATCGTCCAACCGCGTGACACGCTGGATACCATCGCGCAGGAATTTAATATTTCGGTAGTCTCGCTGCGTCTCGCAAATGATCTGATGGATTTTAATGCGCGTAATTTGCAGCCCGGTACAGTGTTGGTTCTCCCGACGGATGGCGTGCCTTATGGGGCATTCCCAGCCGTGAGTGATCCGACCAATCCTGCTTCTTCCGACGCAAGTGCAGGTTCCGGCGGTGGCGCGGTGGGCGGTAATGTGTATGTGCTGCAACCCCGCGACACGCTTGACCAGGTGGCGGCGGAATATAATGTCCTCACAAGCTGCCTTCTGGAAGCCAACGGCGTGACCAATTCACGAGAAGTTTATCCGGGTCAAGCCATTACTATTCCCTCGGACTGCCCACCTTACTTAGGCGGCGGCTCTGGTTTAAATGCGGTAGCAACCCCCGCAGCGGCGAATTCCGGCTCGTAAAAAATTAGCGATTTATTGATCTAAGAGGCGTATCTTGCAGTTGCGGTGCGCCTCTTTTGATTCTTATATGGCTTGCGTGTTACTTTTAAGCATCAGGGTAAAATCCATATTATTCAACCAGACGCGAAAGGATGTCAGAACTAATGAAGGCCATACTATGCAAGGCGTGGGGCGATCCATCGACTTTAGTGCTGGAAGAGGTTGAGGCGAAAGCACCCGGCGAAGGTGAGGTACGCATCCGAATCCGAGCCTGTGGCGTGAACTTCGCCGATACATTGATGATCGCGGGACAGTATCAATCGCGCCCGCCGTTTCCGTTTAGTCCGGGGGTGGAAATCGC
>DAOTTO010000031.1:0-6508 GCA_034437895.1 Anaerolineae bacterium
ATTTTTGGCAGTCTCCCTAAACACAATTGGTAGGTACTGGAATGGTCATCAATATCTGACGGATTGACCAGAGATGGTCAGTAATGCCCGCCGCCATCGCAGGAGATTGTTGTAGCCAACGGCAGTCAGTGTGCAATCAGGCTTCAAGCCGCAGCGTTTTCACGGGTCGTGTGAGATTATAAACCACATCTTCCCAGACACAGGCGGCACACAACATTGCCAACTGCTTGGAAAAGCTCAGTATTTTGCGAACCAAGCGTCCATTCATGAGCCGAGAGGTCAGGCAGGTAGTGCGCGTTCCAGTCTGGCTCAGGGTGGTGTCATCGCCATAAATCACCCGAATGTCAACCCCCGTCAAATTACCCTGCTTATCGCGTTGTTTGACCTGTTGCCACAGTTGTATGGCGGCCTCCGTTTCAGTTTGCCCAATGCCACGCCCCACTCGCAAGCGGGTCTTGGGTTCAATCGCCGTACACCGCCAGCATTCACCCCTCTCTTCTGCGGCTACTCGCTTGTCGCCTTTTTTTTATGTCCCACATACGTCCACAAACCATCGATTTGAACTTGGCTGATTTGATAAGCGTCGAGCAAAATCACTTCTACTTGCTCGGCATAGGGAAAAACAAAGACCAGCGCGATGGCTGGTCAATGTTCGGACTACATCCAATCTGATGAGGCAGGTGGGATTCGAACCCACACGCCCGAAGGCAAGGGTTTTTAAGACCCTCATGGCTGCCATTTCATCACTGCCCCGTTTAGTACACATCACAAAACCGCGATGTGGTCTATTGGTAGAGGTAAGTTTAGCAATGATGCGCGTTCTCGTCAACCCGGCAGGTAAGGTTCGACATAATAACTGCTGAAATCCCCCTCAGCGATCCACCCTTCCAAGATGCCGCGCTGCACTTTGAACCAGACATAATTATCGCCGCACAGTGGGCCATCCACCACCCAAAAAACATCTTGTATTTCCAATCGTCCAAAGATGCGATAATCCGTTCCCGGCCCAGAGCGCACATTCAACGGACGTGGGTCATCATCCAACACCCTGCCGCGTTCATTGATAATCAAACGGGGCGGCGGCGCACCGGAACAAACCGCCGTCGGCGTAATCACGACAGAAGTAGTGACGATTCGGGTACGGGTGGGGCGCGGTGTGAGGGTTTGGGTGGCGGTAGTCAGCGGTGGAAGGGTTTCATCGGGCGTTATTTGATTTTGGGGGGCGGGGGTGCGCGTCGGCGGCGCGGCACGAGTCGGATTCGGGGTGGCTTCCCTTGCCATATCGCAGCCAGAAAGTGCCGCCAGCATTAATACGACGATCCATAAAACCAGAACACGCATTCTTAAGACTCCTTGTAAAAGAGAGTTTAGCGCTTTTTGCGCTGTAGGACGAATGCGCGTTACGTCTACTTTTCTTTACTGCCCTTAATTTCCCATAAAATGATTTCCGGCGGACAAAGAAAACGCGCACGGGGCGCACCCAACCCTTCCAGCCCGACTCCGCGTGAGGTATAAAGCGTCATCTTGTCCAGATCGTAACGTCCCATGACGAAGCGCCGTCCTAAATAACTGCCCGAAAAGATCGCGCCTATCAGCGGCAGGCGAAGCTGCCCACCATGCGTATGCCCACACAGATACAAGTCAAATCCGCCGGCAGACGCTTCCGGCGCGACATCTGGCGCATGAGTCAGCATTAGCTTAACGCCTTCATCATCGGTGAAGCGCGAAAATAAAGTGACTTTGGCGCGATCTGTCTCTAAGACATGGGTTGTAACCATGCCCAAAAGATCAACGGCGCTCCCCCCCACTTCAATCGTCACCCATTCATCCAAAAGCAGGCGCAAATTATCCAAGCCGCGTGTAAAGTCCTTAACGCGCTCCGGTGTTTCCACCGTATACGTCCCCGGCACACAATAGACACCTAGCGGGGCTGACCAAGCGCCAATCAAATTACGAATGGCGGCTTCGGTAAAATGATCGTCCTTATAGGAGATATTCACGAAATCGCCAGAAAAAACGATCATATCCGGTTGTAATTCTTTGATGAGGGCGTTGAGTTTTAGCTCGCGGCGGGTGATGCGCTCGATATGAATATCGGCAATATGCAGCAGGCGGAGTTTCGTCCCAACAGGCCATTTATCCGTGAGCAACTGCTCAACCGTCACGCCGAGGTTAAACGGCTCAATCCATGTGGCATAAAAGGCCAACAGCGACAGCACCATACTGAACGTCGCCGCAATCCACCAAGGCAGCGCAATAAGGCCGATCAGCAGCACGACCAACACCCGTAAAATCGCCAGCGCCAACGCCGATGGGCGCTCTGGGCCGTAACTACGCCCTAAGCGCGGCAGCAGCCATAAACCGAGCCAGTCCAGCAATGACATCGCCCCATAAATCAGCGCGACGGCGAGTCCATCCGCTGGGCTGCTCGTCACTGACCAAAGCGCATAAACCACGCCGCTTAAAGCCGCAATCATCAGCGCGACGATTACCGCTGGCAGCGCTTGTAAGCGATTCGACCCAACTAAAAGGGTATGGATAAGGTTGTCATCCATAGATTGAAACATAAAAGAGGGATACTTTTTATCAGACATTAGGACTCAGCAGGTAATAACGGCAGCCATATCGTAAATAAACTTCCTTTTCCCACTTCACTTTCAACCGTAATTTCCCCTTTGTGCAGCAGCATAATCTCATGAGAGATGCTCAATCCTAGTCCTGTCCCTTGAACAACCTTATTGGCGCGGTAAAAGGGTTTAAAAATATGCGCCAAGTCTTCTCTAGCGATCCCTACGCCATTGTCAGCAATCGAGACCGCAGCATAGTCCTGCCCTTCTTTTTTCACGCGGAATACTTTGATATGAATCAGCCCGTCTTCAAAGGTGTAATGAATGGCATTATTGATAAGGTTGGTCAAGACCTGAAGGATCCGATCAGAATCAACCATCACCAACAGCGGCTCTGGCATTAAATCTAAGGTTAAGCGGATGCTTTTTTGCAGCGCAATTTCCTGTTGAAGTTCAATCACATCCTGCACGATCCCTTGTAGGGTTATTTCATGCGGACGGAGTTGGATGACCCCATTTTCAAACCGGGCGACATCCAATAAATCATCAACTAAGCGCGTTAGGCGGTGGGTCACACGCTCAATCATCAGCAGATGCTCGTTCAGGCGCTCAGGCTGCCGCTTTAAAAGATACAAACGGGTGCCTAATCCCATAATCGGATTGCGTAATTCATGGGCGGCATTAGCGATAAAACACATTTTTTGCGCCTCAAGCTGTTTTTCTTCGCTGATGTCGCGTACCAAAGAGACAAGGAGGATAGGCTCCGTCGCTTCGCCGACCCATGAGAGCGTTTGCGCGACGTGAAATGTCGTTCCATCTTTACGTTTAAATTCTCTTTCCCATCGCACAACACGCCCTTCTAATAAAGCAGGTTTCGCCCTTTCCCAACGCTTAAAGAATTCAGCATCTGGGGCTTGTCCGATCAGGAGCGCGGTTGTTTGGCCTTCTAATTCTGTCTGGCTGTAGCCCATCATTCGGCAAAAAGTTGGGTTAGCATAACGAATAATTTGTTCTTCTGTATAAAAAAGTCCTTCGCCTGTAAAGTCCAAAACGGCTTCCAAGCGACTTCGTTCTAAACTAAGTTCCGCCATCCGTTCTGTGACGCGCTGTTCCAATTCGGTGGCATGGCGGGCGTTACGAATGGCGATGCTGGCTTGATGCGCGAAGGCGGCTAATCCGGTGGCATGACGTTCCGTAAATGCTCCGATCAAATCACTGTCGATGTTGATAATCCCTAACAATTCCCCTTCAAAGAGGATCGGCGCACCGATATAGGAGCGTATCCATTCGTTGCCTTTGACGACTTGCCACCCCAAACTTGTCGTGACATCATCAAGAATAATGGGCTGCCTGGTGCTAACAATATGGGTGAGAAAGGGGCTGGAGTCGACACTAAAATAGACATCCTTGAGGGTTTTATCGCTCACGCCGTATTTCTCAAAACCGCGATGGCGGATAATCCTTGCTTTGCCTTGATCGATTAACATGATGGAGGCTGTCTCATGCGGGACGACCCGCGCCAGTGTTTCCAGCACACGTTCTAAAACTTCATCGAGTTGCAGTGTGCTGTTGAGCAAAGCAGCCGTATCGCACAGTGCCTCCGCCATCACCCGCTGTTCATATTCGGCTTTTTCCACCCGTATACGTTCAGTATTGTCTTGGACAATTGCCAAGATACACTGCTGCCCACCTAATTCGATCAATTCCAAAGACGACAATGTATCGCGCAGTTCGCCCGATTTGGAACGAATACGGGATGGTGTGGCGGGGAGTGTTCCCTCCACCAACAATTGCGAAATGGTGTCTGGACGATCTGACGAACTAGGCCACAAGTTTAATTCCGCACCAGTATGCCCAATGACTTCTTCACGCGAATAACCAATCAAGTGAAGAAAGCTGTCGTTGGCATCAATCATTTGCCCAGTTTTCAACTGCGATATGGCGATAGAAATAGTTGAGGCATGAAATACCCTAGAAAAACGATTTTCAGATTCCCATAAAATTTTTTGTGTATTGTAGCGATCAGAAATATCACGGGCGACGACCAGCACCCCGCTGATTTTGCTCTGTTCCATCATCAAGGTGGACTGTGCTTCAACCTGAAAAAGTCGTCCATCCCTGCTTATCAGCTTGGTCTGAGATGTATAAACACTTGAGTCGCCTTCAATACGCTTTTGAGCGCGCTCCCGCATGGCAGATAATTCATCTTCCGGCAGTAGTTGGCTGATATTAATACTCATAATTTCGGATTGAGAATACCCGGTCAGGCGCACTCCGGCAGGATTAATATAAGTGATATTCCCATTGAGATCGTGGACGATGATGACATCAATCGTAGTTTCGGCAAGTTGCCGATAGCGGGCTTCGCTTCCATCCACAGATTGCGCCATCACAACGCGCTTTGCATGTGTGTTCTTTAACCGTGCATGTGAAGATTTCATCTGCGATGAGGGATGCCGACGCACTCTTGTTCCCGAATTCACAATATTAACCTCCTACGCCTGCACAAACTTTAGTTGCAATAAAGCTGCCCCAACATTGCCTTTAGGCGCATAGGCACCTAAAAAATTAAAGTGCGATAAGCCAACATTTTACATCTATTGTAAAGTTTATGTGACTTTTCATGAATCAAGCATAAGGATTTAAGGTAGTGCGGGGAGTGGTTTGTGTTTAACCCACTGCGGCATTTTTATCTCAGTTGCCCTTAATATGGGGCTGGCTATGGCGATTTATGCAATCTTTGCGGTAAACTAACGCGATAAACAACAAAATTTCAATGCCGGAGGTTAGGTTAATGACAACAGATTCACGGAAATGGTTTTACTCCACGCCAGAGCCACGCCCGTATTATATTGAAGAGCGCGTGAACCACACCCTCTGGAAAAATCGGCTTCAGGGGCTTTTTATGACGTGTACCCAAGCGACCACGCCCATCCGTATGGAAGGCAATTGGAACGGGATGCCCGTCACATTTGAATGGCAACCGGGAAAATATTTCACGCTCCGTACCGGGGAAAAGCGTAAGGAACTGATCGGTGTCGTCCGTCAGATGTTGTTTAACCTTAAGCCAACACTGGAATATGAAGACCCGGAAGGGATGCACGTCGTGGAATGGCACACCGACGGCGGCGCAGAACGCTGGACACAAGTTCAGGGGAATCCGCAGTTTCAGGGCTTACGCCGCATCGGGCGCTAAATCCACCCATAAAAACCAAAAGCGCAGTAAAGAAACGCATTAAAGGCGGACACTCATCCGCCTCTAGTGTTTCGTAAATGTAAGTTCACTACCCTGATCTCTGTCTAAAAATAAAGCCCTCTTAGACAAGACTTAGGAGTCATCATGCATAAAACAAGCGTCACCCTTGAAAATGATTATCGAACAACGATGCAGGCACGCCAACACCTTTGGTACAGCGATATGCCTGTTGAAGACGGCGGCACAGATACCGCACCAAACCCTGAAGAAGGGCTGCTCGGCTTTTTAGGGTCTTGCATGGCGATGACGGCGCAGCTTTACGCCAATCGCAAAGGGTGGCCTTTGGAGCGGGTTGAAGTTACGCTCGATTTACAGCGCTTTAACGGCAGCGATTACGCCGGATATGAGGGCGAAGCCAAGTTTATCCACGAAATCCGCGAGTCCATCATCTTTTATGGCCCGCTGGATGACGACCAACGTACCCGGTTGCTGGAAATCGCGGGTAAATGCCCGGTGCGCCGCATCCTGACCTCGCCCACGTTTTTTGTCGAACTGCCGCTGGAGCCGAAAATCCTATCGGCTGAATAGAGACTGTGCTTGTGACATACTCCCCACGCCTAAAGGCGGGGGCTTCTGCCGTGAACGCCGGATGCCGTGCTTGACGCAGGGACTTCCACCGACTGAGACAGTATGAGGCGATGCCCCGCCTCAAGAATGTTGATCGCCGCGTTGTGATCTCGATCTA
>DAOTTO010000032.1:0-2200 GCA_034437895.1 Anaerolineae bacterium
CCCCCGTCCCCCTCTCCAAGTATTGGAGAAGGGGAGAAAAACGCATCTTGAAGTCCCCTCTCCATGCAATGGGGAGGGGATTTAGGGGTGGGGTAAATGCGTGAGCGAAAGTCCTAAAAGTAATACGGAGAATCGTAGGGAACGACCTATGTGTCGTTCCCGGCAAGGGCGCATCAATGTGTGCGCCCTTACGAATATATCCCGTCCAATGTAACCATCATTTTAGCCATTCCCAAATAGCACGTATCTCGTAAAAAACGCAGCCTCACTTGATTCCGCTGGACGCAAAGCTCTCGATAAAACGGCGCTGGAACAGCAAAAAGAGGATCACCAGCGGCGCAATCACCATCAGCGTCCCGGCCATCAACTGCCCGTATTGTGCGCCTGTATCCGAAGTCAGGAACAATTGATTCAAGCCCACCGTCAGCGGGCGCACATCTTCCGAGCGCGTGATGATAAAAGGCCACAAAAATTCGTTCCAATGGCTGCTGATCGAAACCAGCGCAAACGCCACATACGACGGAACCGAAAGCGGCACGTAAATGTTTCGCAGCACTTGGAATAAATTCGCGCCATCAATCCGCGCCGCCTCTTCTAATTCATACGGCACTTCGCGGAAAGCCTGCCGCAGCAGCAGCACCCCAAACGCTGATCCCCAATACGGCACCATCAAAGCGATGCGCGTATCGAACAGGTCTAAAGCCCGAATCGTGGCGAAATTTTGTACCAGCAGCACGCCCGTCGGGATCATCAATTGCAGCAAAATGACGAATAGCAAAATATTCCGCCCGAAAAACTTCATCCGCGCAAAAGCATAACTCGCCATCGTCACCGAAAAAAATTGCACGACCAACACACCGACTACGAAAATAATCGTCGTATAAAAATGCTTCGCCCAAGGCGCGACTTCTAATGCAGACTCATAATTAGCTGTCGTAACTGTGCAGCCGCCTAGCGTGATGTCATTTTGCTCGGCGCTGCGCTCGGCGGCGAGGGCGCGTTGTGCCTCGTCACGCACAGAATCACACGCGAAAAAGATATTGCCGTTAGTGATCGGGTCGGTGTTCGGGCGGATGCTCATCAAAATGCTGAAGATCAGCGGCAGCAGCCATAACACCGCGATAAACACCGTCAGTCCGTCGGCGGCGATGCTCCATCTATTGCGGCGATTAGTCATTTTCGCGCCCTCGCTCAAAAAAGACAAAATTGCTCACCGTGAAGACTAACAAAATCCCGACCAAAATCACCGTCATGGCGTTGATATAGCCCCAATTGCGGCGCTCTCCAATATTTTGGAAGATAAAATACAACATCAGATTGCCGCGATCTGCCGGATTCCCACGATTCAGCGCTTGCAACTGCTCAACCGTCTGGAAGCCAAACGTAAACGCGACGACGAGGACAAAAAGCGTCGTCCGGCGCAGCAGCGGCAGCGTCAGATAAACCAACTGCTGGAAGTAACCCGCGCCGTCCAGTTCTGCTGCTTCATACATATCACGCGGAATATTCTGCACACCCGCCAGATAAAAGATCATGTAATATCCGGCTTGCTTCCACACATTGACGACGATGATGGCGATCATCACCATATCGGGATTGCCGAGCCAATTCACCGTCGGGATATTAAAGGATTTCAGGACGGCGTTGATTAGACCCACGCTGTCAGAAAACAAAAATGCCCAAATACTCGCCGCACCCAACAGCGGCAATAACGACGGGTAAAATAAGCTAAACCGCCATAAACCGAGTCCGCGAATCCGGCGGTTAAGCAGCAGCGCCGTACCGAGTGCAATCGGCAGGCTAAACACCACTGTGCCGAATGTAAAAACCAGCGTATTGCCTAAGACCTGCATAAATCGCCCGCCGATATAATGCGAGCGATCAAATAAATCCACATAATTTTGTAAGCCGACAAAATCTGACGGTTCACGGGCGGCACGGGCAGGTTCATAAAAACTGTCGATGACGGTGCGCGTCGCGGGATAAAGCGTAAAGACGATAATCAAAATAAGCGTGGGCGCGATCAATAAATACGGCATCAAAACTGTCAGCAGGGGCTTGCGTCGTGCATTGACTTTGAGCGTGGAAGTGGTAACTGCTTGCAGGGGTGCATCCATCGACTGTACCTTTGAACCTATAAGGGCGCACGATGAATTGTGCGCCCTAGCGAGACTTCTTTTAAGGACTTCTATAGTCCAGC
>DAOTTO010000033.1:0-5337 GCA_034437895.1 Anaerolineae bacterium
CCCCCGGCTCCCTCTCCAATACTTGGAGAGGGGGAGAAAAACGCATCTTGAAGTCCCCTCTCCATGCAATGGGGAGGGGATTTAGGGGTGGGGTAAATGCGTGAGCGAAAGTCCTAAATCACAGAGGACACAGAGCGCACAGAGTATGTGATTTAATCTCCCTCTGTGTTCTCCGTGATCTCTGTGGTTCAATCTTGAAGTATTTATCGGACGACTTGATAGGACAGGAAACATCGGTCACTCCCTACAACTTACCCCAAAATCCGCTACAATGCCCTGCACTTAATGGTAAAGATGCAGGTTGTAACGATGCGAAAACTGACTTTATTGTTTGTTGTATGTGGTTTGATTTTGTCAGGCGGGATTAGTCAAGCGCAAGATACGCCGCCTGTGATTACGCCCAATCCCACGTTGTATCAATGGGCGGATTTCCTCGTTGATGAGTTCGATAACCCCGTTTATCTGACTAACGCCGGAGATGGCTCAGATCGGTTGTTTGTGATGGAGCAGACGGGCTATATTCTGGTCGTCGAAAACGGCGAGATATTGCCGCAGCCGTTCCTTGATGTTTCCCTCAACCTCACGCCCGACGTTTTTCAAGGCGGCTATACCGAGCGCGGATTGCTAGGGCTGGTGTTCCATCCAGAGTATGAGGAAAACGGCCTGTTTTTTATCCACTATATCAATCAAGCAGGCAGCGCGGTGGTCGTCCGTTATCAGGTGATGGCGGATAACCCGAACCTCGCCGATACATCAAGCGCGGTCACACTGATCGAAGTCGAAGACCCTTTCCCCAATCACAACGGCGGACAATTGGCCTTTGGGCCAGATGGCTATCTCTATATCGGCATTGGTGATGGCGGCGACTTAGGCGATCCTCTGGGCTATGGACAAAATACGGGTGTGCTGTTCGGCAAGATTCTGCGGATTGATGTCGATACGGATGCGACGACATATACGGTTCCCGCAGATAATCCTTTCGTGGCGGACGATGCTTACATGCCAGAAATTTGGGCGCTCGGTTTACGTAATCCTTGGCGCTTTAGCTTTGACCGTCTGACGGGCGACCTATATATCGGCGACGTGGGGGAGAGCAGTTGGGAAGAAATCAACTTCCAACCTGTTGATTTTCCCGGCGGCGCGAATTATGGCTGGAATGCGTTTGAGGCCAACTATCCCTTTAATCTCGATACGCCTGTGCCGCGTGGGATGATTCTGCCGATTGCCGATTATTCGCATGAAGAAGGCTGTTCGGTGACGGCGGGTTACGTTTATCGTGGTGAGGCGCTGCCAGATTTGCAAGGCGTGTTCTTCTTCGGCGATTATTGCAGCGGTAAAATCTGGACGACGTTTCAGGATGCCGACGGCAGTTGGCAGACGGCGCTTTTTGCCGAACTGGGCGTACAGATCACGTCGTTTGGCGAGGATGAAGCAGGGGAGTTGTATCTGGTAGATTACAAAGGCAGCATCTTCAAGCTGGCAGCAGCGGAGTAATTTTTCGCTTTTGCGGCAATCAAATAACCTCAATCCTAGAGCAGAAAGTCATCTGCTCTAATTTTTTGCAAATATCTTTTATTATACTTATAATATGAGTATACTTAGTTTAAAAAATATACTAAAAGGTTTTGCGTGAAATGACACCTAATAACCTAATTAATAGAAGTAATATTCGTAAAGAATGGTACAACGCAGAATGGTATTACTGCGTGATTGATATTATTGCGGAGTTAGTTGGGACAGATAAAAAACATGCCCAAAACTATTATCATGTTTTAAGAAAACGCCTTAGAAAAAATCAAATGCCATTTTGTAAGACACAGCGGATAAAAACATTATCATCAGATAATAAAAGATATTTTACTGATTTTGTTAACTTGGAAAGTGTTCAAGGGCTTGAAAATTATTTAGCGCCAAATATAAGAAATCTCAAAAGCAGAAGAGATTGGCGGATGAATGATGAAGTAATCAACTTTCATCCCAAAGTGAACTCTTTCCTCGAAAATTCAGGGTTTATTACGGAACATCACGTCAGGCTGCCTTCAAAAAACGTCATTGATCTTGTAGGTTTCCACAAAAACAAAGTCTATATTGTCGAATGTAAACCCTATTTAAGTAACGCTCGTTTGTACAGCGCTATTGGGCAGGTTTTAGCCTATCGGACAGAATATAACCCTCTAGCGATTGCTTCAATTGCTTGCTATGCTTCAAACAAGAACACTTACCCACGTAAGATTTGCAACGCTTTAAATATTGAACTTATAGAGATTGAAAATGACAGAGTTGACAGCCAAGAATTTGATTGACGGGAGCGAAATTCGGCGTATATGGCATGAAGGGCAATGGTACTATGGCGCAATAGATATTGTTGTTGAACTCCTTGAAGTTGATCTGAAAACATCCAGAAATTATTATCATGTTTTAAAGCGTCGTTTGAAAAGAGAAGGGGTCGAAATTGACCACCAACATATGAAATTAACGGCAAACGATGGTAAAAAATACTTAACTGAGGTTGTCACAACACGTCAAGCGCTGCGCCTAGTCTTATCAATATCCTCTCCCAAGGCCGAAGTGATAAAGGAATGGCTTAGTATAGTCGGTGAAAAATATTTAGAAGAACCCAAAAACGAGCTAAACCTCTTTGGTTCAATCTAGCAAATAGGGCGCAGATATAGGGACAAAATAAACTATGGATGTCTTTGAGGATTTGCCATTCTACCAACCCCATTTGCCTCATCAGAACATTTAATCATCTCTAAGATTAGGGTAATTTTGCCCATTCGTTAGAGATGCTCAATCAGGAGTAAACACTGTGCAAATCAAACAAAATAGTGCAGCCTATGAACTCTTCGTTGAATTGTAAGCAGCACATACAGGCAAAAGTGAAGGGGTCGTAGAGGCCGAAATTACACCTGAGCAATTTGAAGCGCGTTTGAATACGCTTTATCAGCAATATATGAATCGTGAGTTCACCATTGGCAAATTTGCGGATTTGTTGCAAGTGCCGACACTCAATCTCTACGATCTTCTTGAAGAAATGGGTTTGCCTGTGCGCTACAGCTAAATCTAAAGATAAATCGTCTTTTTGCCAATCCTAACGAACTAATGTCTATAACATTTCTCCCCTCAGAACATTTAATTAATTTTAAGGTCAGTGTAATTTTTTCCATATAAGATAAGAGGGAGAAAATACAAAGAAGCCAAAAGAGAGACAACTATGCCGATTGTCATGGACTGGGGCAACGCAGACGACACCTTCATCATCTGGCGCTTTGATGGGACGTGGAAATGGAACGAATTGTATTCTGTTTTAGTGGAATTGCAGGAAATTACAGCGCCCAAGCCTGTTTTTGATATTCTGCTGGATTTGCGCGGCTGTAACGACGCGCAGCCGAATTTACTTTCTCACTTGATCCGTATCATCAAAATGCTGCCATCGACTCATAGGGATACGGTGATCGTGGGCGACAGCCATTTTTTAACATCGATGCACCGCATGATGCAGCCGCATGTGACGCTACCCGGCGCAGTACATTTCGCTAAGACGATGGACGAAGCCTATGCGTTGATTAAGTTTGATTAAAGCCGTTACATCAGCCCGAATAAACCCGCGAACACCCGCAGTGATTGTCCCACTTCTGGCAGAGCAAACCACACCCATCCCAACACGACGAAATGAAACATCAGCAGCCACCCAAAGAAAGTCCATGCGCGTTTTTGCAGGGGCTTTCCCTTAAGGCTGAGAACCCATTTTCGCGTGCGATCACTCCACTGCTTATGGACGAATAAACCCAAGCCATGCCATACGCCCCAGATGAAAAAATTGACTGTGACTCCATGCCACAGGCCGATAATTGTCATCGTCGCTATTTGTGTCGTCAGCACGATAACGGTAGATGATGGCTTAGGATCCCGCGAAAGCAGCATCCGCGACAAAGGCGTAAACACATAAAACCGCGCCCATGTCCCCAGCGTGATATGCCAGCTTTGCCAGAACGAGGCGATGTCGCTTTTAAGGTAGGGACGATCAAAATTTTCCGGCAGTTTAATCCCGAACAGAATGCCGATGCCGATAGCGATGTCGGAATAGCCGCTGAAATCGAAAAACAGCCGCAGCGCATAGCCATAAATCAACAGCCACAACGCCCCCGCTGACGTGGCTTGTTCGGCGTTGGTCACGTTGAGGGCTAATCCGAGCGCGAGGCTATCCGCAACGACAAATTTTTTGAAGATTCCGACGGTGATGCGTGTCCCGCCTTCCACAAGACGCGGTGCGGCGAGACCCATGACCTCTGGCAAGGCGCGAAAGTCTTTGGCAAAACGCTCGGCGCGGTCAATTGGCCCTGCGATGATCGACGGGAAGAAAATTATGTATGTGACATATTCACGCAGCGAGAGGGCAGGCAGCTTGCCGGATTGACGATCTCGCAGCGTGTGAATCAGCCGAAAGGCGATATACGAAAAACCGAGCCACCCCGCCACATCTGTAATGTTGGCGAGATCGGGATTTTGTCCGGTCTGGATGCGCCAGAGGCGGCTGAGTCCGGCGGCGAGGGGTTCGGTTTTGAGTACGATAAACAGCGCGACAATTAGCAAAATCAGCGCGGTCAACAGCGGAAAAAGGGTGCGTTTTTGCCTGATAAACGTCAACAGTCCGATGATACCGCCCAAAATGCCCAACACTAACGCTATATGGAGCGGATTCGGTGGACGCGAGGTCAGGCGCAGTTCAGGCGCGAGATAGCGGGTGAACGCGATTCCCGTAACCAGCGCGACGATTAGGCCGAAGGTGAAAAGATCATCCCGTTTAAAAGCACGCCCTGCGGCAGCGTCTTTCGGTAAAGTGAACCACCAGCAGATGACAGTGAGCATAAGTGTCGCCGTCGGAAAGACGAAATCGGAAAAGCGGATAAACGGCGGCTTGGGCTGGAGCCAATACAGCGCCAATACACTGCCGATCAACAGCGCCCACCCACGCCGTTTGACAGGCAGTAAGGCGCTGTAGATCAGAGCGGCAGCCGCAAACAGCAAAATGGTGCGAAGATCGAAGGTCATTGAAGGCTATTTCTGTGTTAAAGCATCCCTATGTGCTTTATGGGAAATTATTTGAGCAAAACTTGAAGAATATGAACCACCAAGACACCAAGTTTTTATCTAATGGGCATGTCGCCTGAATAATGAGGTCTTATGTAACCTCAGTTTTGGATAGCGCACTTTGATTAACTTTTATAATGTCCTCATCCCCCGACCCCTTCTCCATTGCATGGAGAAGGGGAGAAAAACGGTTCACAATGGTTCTTTAAGTCCCCTCTCTACGAAGTGGGGAGGGGATTTAGGGAT
>DAOTTO010000034.1:0-5338 GCA_034437895.1 Anaerolineae bacterium
TATTTTCTTCATAGTGTCCCCAAATGTGACATTGCATAGCGATAATTTTATCCTAACGCAAATATTCACTTTTGAGCCAGAAGAAATTAACTAAAAATAGCGTTTACCTCAATACTACCGATCAGCGCAGACTCAAACGTTTCTCCCATACCGTACACATCAAGCCGCGCAAACTTGCCATTTTGATGCTGCCAAACTTCCACCAACTGATCGCGGGGATCAACCAGCCAATATTCACGCACAGCATGTTTTTGATACAGATTGAACTTCTCGCGCCGGTCTTTCCGTGCTGTACTAGGGGAAAGCACCTCGCCAATTAAATCGGGTGCGCCAAGCAGTCGTTTTGTGCCTTCGGGGATACAGCGGCTTTCCGGCGCGAGATAGATGACATCGGGCTGCGGGATATTGATTTCATCAAAGACTACATCTACCGGGGCAACATAGGCTTTTCCGCCGCGTTCTTTGGCAGCTTGCTTGAACAAAATGCCTAGATTTAAAACAACGTCCTGATGATCGAGTTCGGAGGCGGTCATTTCGATAATCTCTCCGTCGATGAGTTCGCGGGGCAAATTCGTTTCGGGTAATTCCAAAAAAGCCGCCGCTGTCATCTTCATGCGGGTTTCCATCATCGTTCCTTCCAGAGCCTCAAAGCTAAGCGCTACTCGCCCAATATCATTGCCATCGTCACCGCATCAATGTTGCCGCCGCTGATAATCGCCCCCACGCGCCCCGCGACAGGTGTATTCAAGACACCCGCCAAACTGAGCGCCCCAGACGGCTCGACAACGATTTTCATGTAGGTAAAAGCAAAACGTACCGCTTCTTTAATCGCGTCTTCACTGACGGTTCGCATATCGTCTACATATTCCAGCACCAGCGGAAAGGTGTATTTTCCGAGAGAGGGGGTGCGCGTTCCATCAGCAATCGTGGGCGGATTCTTGATCGTGACCAAGGTTTTAGTATGAAAGGAGCGAGTCGCGTCATCGGCGAGTTCCGGCTCAATGCCGATCACTTTCACCTGCGGCGAAGCGCCTTTCGCGGCAATCGCAGAGCCGCTGAGTAATCCGCCGCCGCCCACGCACACAAACAGCATATCCAACTCGCCCACGTCCTCGATCAATTCTAAGGCGGCTGTCCCCTGCCCGGCGATGACATCGAGATGATCGTAGGGCGGAATCAGGACATAGCCGTGTTTTTCTAGCAGATGATTAGAGACTTCTTCGCGGTCTTCCGTCTCTGGATCATATAAAACGACTGTCGCACCATAACCTTTGGTCGCCGCGATTTTGATTGCTGGCGCATTGGTCGGCATAACAATCGTCGTCTGTACGCCCATTATTTTCCCGACGAGCGCGACAGCCTGCGCGTGATTGCCTGACGAAAATGCCAACACACCCTGCTGCTTTTGCGCGTCGGAAAGCTGGCTGATGGCGTTATATGCGCCGCGAAATTTGAAAGCGCCCATCCGCTGAAAGTTTTCACATTTAAGAAAGATTTCCGCGCCTGTCTTTTCGTTAAGCAAATGTGAGGTCAGCACCGGTGTACGATGCACATTCCCGCGCAGACGGTCAGCGGCGGCTTTGATATGCTCAAAATTGATTTCGGACATAAATGAAGTGGCCTATTCACAGCGTTAAACAGTAAAACTAAGAAAGTCTCTCAATTTTTAACCACCAAGCCACCAAGAGCGCCAAGAATGTTTTACAAGAATTTCTCTTGGTGTCCTCCGTACCTAGGTGCTTCCCATTTTTCGCATTATTTTCTATGCAAAAGTGCAGGTTAAAATCAAGCCTTATACGCGGGAAGGGTAACGGTAAACGTGCTACCTTCACCCATTTTACTCTGGATGCTGACCGTTCCGTCATGAAGCTCAACTAAGCCCTTCACGATGGCTAAACCTGCGCCTGATCCCTGATCTTCGTAGCGTTCTCGGTTGATTTGATAGAAGCTGCGCCAGATATAATCATATTCGGATTCAGGGATACCGCGCCCGCTGTCAATCACTTCCAAAATAAACGTATTATCGCCGCGTCTCAGTTTTAAACAGACTGGTTTTTCTGGGGGCGAAAACTTGACGGCGTTATCAATCAATTCGCGCACGACCATCATCAAAAAGTCATGGTCGCCTAAGATCATCGGCAGATCATCAGCAATTTCGGTTACGCATGTATGACTCACCTCATCTTGCTGCAAAATTTGATCGCGGACGATTTCGACCAAACTAGAAAAATCAGCAATGGGACGCTTGCGATAGGCAAAGTTTTTACGTGCATCGCCTGTTTCCAGTTCGACCAACATAATAAAGTTTTCGATCAATCGCCGCAGCCGATCCGCGCCAGAATTTACGCCGCGCAAAAACAGGAGAAGTTCACCCTCGTTCATTTCTTCTGTCCCGAAGGTCTTGAGCATATCGGCATAGGCCACCACCAGCGTCAGCGGGGTGCGGAATTCATGATTGAGGATGGTGAGGATATTGCGCTTGAGGTCAGAAATCGCCCCGGCTTGCATTTTGTTAAGCGACTGCTGGCGGCGTAAGCGCGACTCCACTGCAACCAACAAATCATCAGCATCAAACGGCTTAACAAGATAATCATCGACACCCAATTTTTTGCCGCGCTGAATATCAGATTTTTCGCCTTTGGCAGTTAGAAAAATGAATGGAATCGTCACCCAACGCTCGTTTGTACGTACCGCTTGGAGAAAATCTAACCCATCCATGTGCGGCATCATAATATCAGACACAATCAAATCCGGCGGCGTGCCATTGGCGGTATGCAGCACATCCAGCGCTTGCTTGCCATTCTGCGCCGTCATGACGGTGTAATGATCGAGTTCTAAAATGTCCCGGATGCCAGACAAAAGATGAATATCATCTTCCACAACGAGCAGTGTCGCTTTGTTCATAGTAAATGTGCCTTTTGCTGCATATTTTTAGGCGTGATATCTCAAATTATCCACATCCACTGGATGTAACAATACTATAACATTTAAAAAGATACCGAGACCTTTGAAATAAGATAGCATAAAGTTGGAAGATAAATTGTAAAGATTTTACCAAATTTAATGGATGCAATCTTCCAACCCTGATTAATTTGCGTCAACCACCTGCGAGATGAATTTCCAGTAAGTCCGATAGCAGCGCGAATCCGGTTTGAATCCGGCCTGCACCTGCCCCAATTAACGTCACATCCCCCATTAAATCCGTCGTATAAGTAATGGCATTGTTCGCGCCGCTGACGTTTGCCAGCGGATTACTGATCGGCAGCCTGACCGGGGCGACATCCGCGCCTTCGGGTGTGACGGTGGCGATCAGCTTCCAGCGTTCACCATTGGCTTGAGCGGATTGTATATCCTCCGGCGTAATCTCGGTAATGCCTGTGACACCCATCTGATCGAGTGTAAGCTGTTGATTAAATAAAGCGGCGGCGAGGATAATCGCTTTGCCCGCAGCATCCCATCCATCGACATCACCGGAAGGATCGGTTTCGGCATAGCCTAATGCCTGCGCCTGTGCGAGCGCTTCGGTATAAGGCAAACCGCCTTCCATTTGCGTCAGGATATAATTGGTCGTGCCGTTGAGGATGCCCTGTGCCGTCGTGATGGTGCAGCCTGCCAGCGCATTCATCGCCAGCCGAATCGAAGGCGTTCCCGCCATCACTGTCCCTTCAAAGCGCAGCATCTTTTTCGCCGCCGCTGCTTTTTCCATCAATTCAGCATAAGCCACCGCTACCGGCCCTTTATTCGCCAAAACGACGTGCTTGCCTGTGTCAAATGCCGCGTAACACAGATCGAGCGCAGGCTGTCCGGTTTGCAAGTTGGTCGGGCTGACTTCCACCAAGACATCGGCATTGGATTCGCGTACTAGCCGCAGCGGATCCCAATTGCGTTGGAGTTGCGCGGAATCGGGATAGTTATTGAGATTGCCGGAGTCGAGCGCCTTCATCAGCGTGGGCAGGGTTAAGCCGCTGGGTAAAAATAATGTCCCCTTACTCTGTGTAGCGGCGGCGACGATGCGCGGCGCGAATTTATATTTCTGGCGCAGTTCATCACGTTTATCAATAAAAATGCGGACTAACCCTTGTCCGACATTACCGAGGCCGATGAGGGCTATATTCATAAATGAATCCTTGCATGGGCTGTTTGACAGGCCGAAATTACGGCTTATTATAACCAATGAGGGGAAAAGTAGGTAACGAGTTTTGAAGCATCCGAAACCGAAAACGCACCGCCCAAATTCGGCTTGGTCATGGCAAACGCCACTAATGTATGTTTTTTTTTAGGAGAGCCAATCGGCTCTCTTTTTTTGCCTTGTTACCGGAAAGGAAAAAATAATGGTCTATGCGACAACGATTGCGATTGATGGCTCTGCCGCCAGTGGAAAAAGCACCCTCGGCGCTCGTCTCATAGAACAGTTGGATTAACCTCAGTTTTGGATAGCGTACTTTGATTAACTTTTATGATGTCCTCATCCCCCGACCCCTTCTCCATTGCATGGCGAAGGGGAGGAAAATGGTTCACAATGGTTCTTTAAGTCCCCTCTCTACGAAGTGGGGAGGGGATTTAGGGGTGGGGATAGAATGAAAACACTATCCGAAACTCAGGTCAGATTATGTATTTGTCGATGCGGGGTGAGAAAGGCCAGAAAAATTAGGGGCGCGAAGTCAGCCAAGCCTCAGCCTCCACACTGTGGATACCTTCCCCAGCCAGCAGTGTTAGTCCTGAGCCGTCGGCACGGATGGCATACAGGTCGCTCTCGCCCCCATCTTTAGTTGCCGTAAACGCAATCCAGTTCCCATCTGGCGACCAGATCGGCGCATATTCATATCCCGGCATCGTCGTCAATTGGCGCGGCGTTTGGGTTTCTACGTTCATGCGCCTCGATTTTGCGGGGCATTATATCTGTTGCGCTCAATCGCGGTTAAAAGCGGAGGGCAATCGGTGGAAAGATCATCACTCGGCTTAGATGCCGTTCAAATTGGCGCATCCGGGCTGGGTGACGATTAAGCCTTTGCCGTCCTTTGGATGAAATCTGCCGCCAGATCAAAGACGGTTTCACGTTCCATGTCTTGCGTCAGGATATGTCCGCTGTTTTTGAGTGTGTGCTTTTCTATGATGGTGCTGCCAAGCTGATTGGCGACCCGTTCTTGGTTGAAAAACGGTACAGTCTGATCGGCCTCAGAATAAATGAGCAATGCGGGGGCGGTGATTTTCGGGAGACCGATTTCGGCAGCCGACATCAACGCATGAAATTCTTGCAACGCCCGTGTCGCCCAACGATCATACCGGACTCGCCCGCGTTCCGGTTCGCCGCGCCGCGCTTGTTCCGCCCGTAAGCGCT
>DAOTTO010000035.1:0-3343 GCA_034437895.1 Anaerolineae bacterium
CGATATTTGGGACACCAAACAACATGGTATTTACAGGAATACACAATATTGTTGTTTGATTTCATGTCACGTTTTATTGTCATTCCTGTATTATACGGGTGTTTGCTATATAATGCAATGATGCCTTATATTCCCATACCTAAAGGTAGAGGCTTTAGGGCGTTTTTTGGTAAGCCTTAGCAATCCACTCAAGGCAGGCATGGAACGTTTAGCTTTGCGCTATGTTCACTTGAGAATCACATTATAGCCGTCATTATCCGTGAGTCGAAATGAGGGGAACGGTATCGCCATCGGGAAATTGGGGACAGCCGTCCAATAAAGGTCATTATCGGCGGCATTGATAAAAGCAATACGTCGTCGTGTGGCCTCTGGCGACCAGACATACCCCACGTCTGGCGTGAGCAGCGTAAGAATCTGCGGTTGTGCGCCCCTTTCTGTCATCGATAGGCTGTATAGGCTGACGAATCCGTTGGTGTCGGAAAGGTAGGCTAAATAGGACCCGTCCGGCGACGGGATTGGGTAAGCGTTCCAATCATCTTCTGTGACGATCATCCCGCCGCGCCTGTCATCAAGATTCAGGCGATACAGATGACGTGCGCCTTGTTCCTGCACATCATAAATGATTTCGCGCCCATCCTCCGACCAAGCGGGTGGGTTCACGCGGGAATGGCTGGACAAAAGTTGGCGCGGCGGTGCGCCATCCAGCGTACAAAGCGAGAGGGTATAAAGGCCAGTCGCAGGCGAAAAGCCCAAAATCACCAAACGTCCCCCATCCGGCGACCATATCGCCGCCACCGTTTCATAATCTTCGCTGGCAAGCAGCATCGGACTTCCGAGTGTACCATCCGGCGCAAGATCGACTTGGAATAATGCGCCTGCCTGAATAAACGCCAGATGTGCGCTGTCTTCCAGCGAAGGCGACCACACCGCCGCATAAGCCGCAGGTAGGAGATGGACGCGATCAAGCTGAGAATCATAAATCGAGAGGCGATTCGGCTGTCGCCACAAAGCATAGCGGCTGTCGGGCGAAATGAGGGGCAGGTTGGTAAATAAATCAGGCGGCATAAATGCGACATCTACACTGCGATTAACGGCGATCTGGCGCAGTGTCCAATAGCCGGATTGGGTTTGGTTGGCATACGTGACGAGCCAGCCCGTCGGAACAGAACTGCCCATCCATATCGCCAGCGCCGCCCCCGCGCCACAAACCAGCATCACACTCACGACCAAAATTAGGAACAAGCGCAGCATTTATCGTAACAACACCTTAAAACCATTTCCCACTAAGTCGATGCGCTGCATACCGCCCTCGCTGCTGCTGGCAACATAAAGTGTCCTGCCATTGCTCGATACAAACGCGAGTCGTGTGCTGTCCGGCGACCACATCATTGGCGCTGAACCGGGGCTAAAAGAGGCTACCCGAATCGGCGCACCGCCCGCTATCGGCGCGACAAAAATACCCTGCGAATCCAGCGGGAAGGTGGCGTAAGCGATGTGCGTGCCGTCCGGCGACCATGCTAATGCACCTGCATTGCTGGCAATGGGATTGGGGATTAATCGCGCAATTTGCCCATCTAAATCAGCGGCATAGATTTCCGCATAGCTGCCCAGATCACTTAAAAAGGCCAGCCTTTGCCCGTCCGGCGACCAAGTAGGGCTGGATTCATGCCTGCCACCAAGTGGAGTCAGGCTGTGGAGGGCTGTGCCACCAGCACCCACCATGTAAATATTAAACAAGTAGTTGGGTGTCGCTGCTTCAAAACGCCGCTCGAATGCCAAGTGCGCCCCATCCGGTGACCAAGTAAATCCTCGCGCTTCTAAGCCATTTCCGGCGCTGACCGTGATCGGCATTTGGGGGATGCCGACGGTACTGATTGTGACTTCATAAACGCGCCCAGCGATTCCCAGATAGGCTAATCGGTTTTGACCGTTTGCGTCGCTTGCCCATGCTGGCAGCGTAAAGTTGATATTTTCCGCGACGGCATGGCGTGTATTTTGCACTGTATCGATCACCTCAAGGTCGCCATCAACCGTCAGCAGGGCAATATAACGCCGATCCAGCGAGGGCAGCGGAAATCCTGTTAAGGCATAGGAACGATAAAGGCGATAACCGAAAGCGCGGTCTACATCAATGGCTTGCACCGACCATCGGGTGTTTTCGCTGATGGCTAAGGTCAGCGTCCAGCTAGGCAGCGCACCTCCAATCAGCAGTGCTGCAATCAAGACACTGCTGCAAAACACAACGAGGCTTAACATCAAAAAGGGTAAAATACGGCTCATGGCAGGGTGAACTTTCTGCCGAGCGTGTTCGTCAACTGGCGCAGTTTGTCTGTGCGCGTATCGATCATTATTCCAATCCCTATTTGGTTTGGCGCTATTTTAACAGGAACAAGATAAGCGCACAGGAAATGGCGGATTTCGGTGTCTTAGCCATATTTTCTTCTGGTCGGCAAACGTACAGTAAAAGTTGTCCCTTGATTGACTTCGCTTGTGTAGGTAATCGTTCCGCCAGCCAAGATCACGCTGTTTTCGACAATTTTTAGCCCTAAACCCGTGCCGCCAATCGCCCCAATATTACTCCCCCGAAAAAAGGGCTGAAATAAATGTTCACGATCTTCTGGCGGGATTCCGATGCCATGATCGCTTACATGGATGATAATTTCTTGTTCATACATGGTTACATCGCAGCGGACTTCCGATTGCATTGGCGAGTATTTGATGGCATTTGATATCAAATTTTCTACAATAGTCTCGACTTGATCGGGATCAATTTCCGCGGGATCGCTTCTACCCTTAAAATTGAAGGTGATCTGATGGCTTGATTGAAACTTTTTTCTCATGGTGAGCATGAGGGCTTCTAACAATTCATAGACATCAACCGCAATTGGGTTAAAGGTGGAGATGTTGTTCTGGCTGTTCAGGACGGCGCTAATGTCGTCTAAAAGTTCGCGTAAGTGTTGAACCTGCGCTTGGATTGTGGTTAGGCGCTGTCCTCGGCTTTCGGGAGTCATGCGATCAAAATAGCGCTCAAGTAGTTCGGCGGAAGAGAGAATTGTGGCTAAGGGTGTACGGAATTCGTGCGAGACGGTTGTCATAAATTGGCTTCTGATGACGTTTAATTCTTGCGCTTGTTCCAGCGCCACCCGCATTTTTTCGGCTTTGAGCAGTGTTTTCTCAAACTCGTACCGCTCGGTCACATCTTCTAACACGCCGTAGACCACCAAATTACCCGTTACCGAATCAGACCGCAGCCGAGCGCTGTTACGCACCCAAATCCACTGATTTTTGACACTTTGGACACGATATTCGATGGCGATATTTCTCCCTTGTAGAATGTTTGTTT
>DAOTTO010000036.1:0-34992 GCA_034437895.1 Anaerolineae bacterium
GCCGCTCATTACCTGTGCGGAAAAATCCACCACCACCGCTAAAGGGCGTTGATAGACCACATAAGAACGAATACTAAATATACCTAATCCAAGCAACAAAATGATCCCAACGGCAATTAAAACGCCGCGAAACTGACGACTTCGGCGTAAAACAGCCTCGGCAGCCAGCCCGAACCAAAGCATCCACAAGGCAAAAATCGCCCATCCTAATTCTTGCAAAGTCAGAAGTTTTTCTGTTACCACAGCAAGATTAGCCATTAAGTCCGCATCATCAGGCTGAACATCGACCCGTACCGCACGGACTAGAGCGATATTGTCATAAACGGGTGCATAACGTGGCTCACGCCGTTGTGCGCGATGGTAATTCAACAGCGCCTGCCCTAATTTGCCTGCCTGATAATACGCATTCCCTAAATTGAAATAGATGCTCGCTTCACGCACACCGCTGGTAATTAAAGCCTCATATAACACAATCGCTGTGGTATAATCCCCCTGCAAATACGCCGCTTCCGCCTGCTGCACAGCATCCGATGGGCTGACTTGCGCGGAAATCCGGCTGTAGGCGCAAACCAGAATACAAAACCCGATCAATAAGCGTCGCATCACGTTACATCTCATCGAACATGGTCAGCGCAGCAATCGTATCGGCAATCAGGGGCCGGCTGTTTTCATCAACACCTACCGGAGCGTAACGCCGCTCCTGCGCCAGCACCAAACAAGCAATAACCGCTTCTGCCGCTTCTGGATTTATGTGCATCACACTCTCGCGGATGTTTTCTGCTTTGATCGCCTTCGCTGGTCGCCCCATTTTATCGGCTGTATAAGCGATAATGGCCTCTTCAATCTGTTTATAAGCCTGCTTTGGGTCAGACTGGCGCGTGATGTTATTCAAGCGTTTAACCGCCCTTCGCAGCGCTTGGCTTTGCCGCAATTGTTGACGTACTTTTTTCCTACGTTCACGCTCGTAAACCCAAAGACCGCTAACTAACGCGATGATCGGTGGCACACCCCATAACAGCCAGAAAATATTGCTTGGCGATTCATTCCCAATTTGTAAATTCGACGAGACAGGTCGAAGCGGCAAAATTTCTTGCGGTGCGTTAACAGCCGGATTATTCCTTACTACACCGGGGGACACTTCTATCGTAAAAGCCTGCGAACTTAAGGTGTTATATTGGGCGCGTTCTGGGTCAAAATACGAAAAACTAACAGCAGGCAGAATTTGCGTTCCAGCGACATCGGGGATAAGCACCCAATCAAAGGTTTTTTCGCCCAAACGCAGGCCGTTCAGTTCGCTTGTGCGATATTCCGACGGACTATCATAAATCCGCCATCCCTGCGGTAAAGGCACATCAGGCGCATTGAGCTGCTCAAAATTCCCCGATCCGCCGATGGTCAGCCTGAGATGCAGCAGTTGACCCTGCGTAACTATCAGCAAATCGACCTCTGCTTCCATCTGATTAAACTGCCCCACAGCACCGTTAAATCCCGCTGGAGCATTGAGCGGAAGTGGCTGTACCTGAATCATGATGGGCTGCGTTTCGATGCGCTCACCCGCGCTAAAAGGGGTTTGCGGAATTTGTAAAGCGGCGGCAGCAATCGTCAGCGTACCCGTATGCAGCGCATATAAATCCGCATAGACTTCGCCCACATTATATTGGCGCTCGTTAATCGTCTCGATCCGCGTCGTGCCTAATTCATACACCTCACCTTGCCAAAACCCCTGGAAATCCGGCATATCATCATCGAGTGTTTCCGGCAGAATATACGCGTAAAAGCGCAGCGTATATGTGATGCGTTCCCCAACAAACGGCGTTGTTTTATTGACGGATGCCTCGACATAATAATCACGTCCGGGTGGAAAACGATCAGGATTTTCCTGAGCGATAACAGGCATTAAAACAATCGCCCCCACAATGAGGATTAAAAAAAGCCAGCGCATCACCAATCCTTATCGGCAGGTTCACCGTCAGAAGCCGCATTTTGCAAGTATTCACGCAGCGTTTGCTGATCTTGTTGGATGCTATCGAGCAGACGGGCCGCCTGCTCTGCTGTCATCGCACCCTGAGAGTTCGGCATAGGCGTTTGCGAGTCCAATCCATCATTTGCAGCCTCACCACTCGCAGGCGTTTGCGATAAATCTGCCTCGCTTAGAGGAGGCGGTGGTGGGGTTGGCGTTGGGCCATCCAGCCCACCCGGCTGATTGGTCGGTGTCGCAGAGGGATCGGTTTGATCGGATTCAGGTTCTGTCTGCTGCTGAATAGCGGTGGAAGTCGCATTCCGAAAGTAAAGTAAGCATAATTCCAAGTTATAGCGTGCATCGGCATCATCAGGGCGCAGCAAAAGCACCTGCTGATACGCCTGATAAGCACTTTCATAATCGCCCATCTGAAAATAGACATTACCCAGATTGTAATAGGCTTTGGCGGTTAAGGCTTCATCAGCGGTCTTGAGCGCTTGCTCTAGTGCGGCTGCGGCATGTTCTAGTTCACCCGCGCCAAGATAAGCGCTGGCAGCGTTATAATAGGGTTCAGGCTGGTCAGGGGCATCTACTTGCGCGGCTTGATACGCCAGCAGCGCCCCAGCATAATTCTCATCCCGTATACGATTATTCCCTGTGTTGTTACGCTCCTCAGCGCTCACCCCGCAGGAAGTCAGCAGCATGACGACACAAAATAAGATTAGCAAACTTTTTTGCCTCATAAAGCGCGTCTTTCTGGCAAAAAAATCTCCAGCGTGAGCGCCAACAGCGCCAGCGCAATAAACAGTTCAAAACGCTCGACCCGGCGCACCAAAGGACGACTGTTGAGTACACTGCTTTCTGCTGTATCTATGGCATCCAAAAGATTTTGAACTTCTGTTCCGCTGTCGCTTGCCCGTTGATACAAACCGCCGCTGGTCTCGGCAATTTGTCGCAGCAGTGTTTCGTCCAGCCGCGTCATGACCAAATTCCCTGCTTGATCGGTTTTATAGTCCACAATCGCGCCGCTTTCGTCTCGAATCGGGATTGTCGCGCCTTCCTCGCTACCGTAACCGACAACATGAATGGTAATCCCGCGCCGTGCGGCTTCTTCCGCCGCCAACAGCGGATCGCCAATATGATTTTCGCCATCCGTGAGCAAAACGATCATAGATGACGCGGCATTCCCCACATCAAACAAGCCCATTGCCGTTTGCAAGGCTTCTCCCGTTGCTGTCCCCTGTTCAGTCGTGGAAGCTGTGCTGGCAGCGTTTAAAAAAGCCACTGCCGAAAGTGAATCAATCGTCAGCGGAAATTGTACAAAAGCACTTCCGGCGAACAAGACCAACCCTAATGCGTTACCTTCGCTCTGCTCGAAAATCTGACGGGCATCTAATTTTGCCCGTTCCATGCGGCTGGGCGCAATATCCTCTGCATCCATGCTCGCGCTGATGTCTAACACGACCACCACGGAAACACCTTCCGCCTGGGTCGCTTGTGCCTCCACGCCCCATACAGGCCGCGCCAATGCCGCAATCAAAAAGCCCAACGCCGACAGCCACAAAATCGATTTCCACAACCGCCGTTTGGAGTCAACTTGGGCGGCAAGATTATTGATAAGGTCAGGTTCGCCAATGCGCGAGATCGCCAAACGGCGAACTCGATTCCGCCAAACAAAAAATCCGGCGAAAAGCGGCACCAAGAGAAAAAGAATCAACACATTTGGGTTAGCGAACATCAGCAACATCCATCATGGAATCACTTGAAACAAAGTGCGGCGCAAAATCCGTTCAACCATTAATACGATCAAAGCCGGCACAAGCACCCACCCCGCCCAATCTTGCCAGCGGATCAGCACCCGCCTTTCCAAATCAGACCGTTCAAGCGAGCCGATCTGCGCGTAGACTTGTTCTAAGCCTTGACGGTTGTCTGCTCGAAAGTACAATCCGCCGCCGACTGAAGCGATATTTTGCAACGCAGACTCGTTCAGTTCAGCGCCGCCCACACCAATGGTATAAACCCGAATCCCCAATGTCGCAGCGGCAGTCGCCGCTTCTTGAGGATCAAGCGCGGTATTATTATCACCATCCGTAAGCAGAATTATCACTTTGCTGGCGGCGGCCCCGCTGCGAAGCATATTCGCCGAAGATGCAATCCCTAATCCTATCGCTGTGCCGTCAATCAGCAGCGGATTTCCAGCCGAGTCTTGGACATCCTGGACAAGCTGCACTTCATTGAGCAGTTCCAACAGCACAGTATAATCCAATGTCAGCGGCGCTTGATAATAAGCATCCCGAGCAAAAACAACCAAGCCAATCCGGTCAAAATCACGTCTGCTGATAAAATCCCCGATGACCGATTTCGCCGCTTCCAGCCGATTCTGTGGCGCGAAATCCTGTGCCGCCATACTGTTGGAAATATCGAGCGCCAGCACAATATCAATACCACTGCCGCTAATGGTCTGTTCCACACGCCCTCCTTGTGGACGCGCTAAAGCAACGACCAGCAGCGTCCACCCCAGCCATCGCAGGACATCGGGTAAAAATCGCAGCCTTACCCGCCAACTCGTCGCCAGCCCACGCATCAAACGCACGTCTGAATAGCGCATGGTCGCCGCTGAACTAGGCCAAAAACGCCTCAAATTTGGCTGATAGTAAATCAGAACAGGCAGCACCAGAATCAGCAACACCAAAGGATATGCGAAGCGAAATTGGCTCAAAGCAGCGCCTCCGCCACCAACACAGGGGCTTGCTTTTCCTCTTCCACCGCGTTAATCCACCGTTGAGCGCCATAGATCACACGTCCAACAGTCTGCTCATCCATTGCTACATTAGCGAACTTAACGAAATCAGTTTGTTCCAGCAAGCGGCGCAAATCGAATTGATTTCGCTCATCCAAAATAGGTCGAACTTCCAGCGTATTTAACAGCTCGGCGGTTGTCAGTTCCAAAGCGGGAAAGTCAAATCGTCCGGCGATATAACTTCTCAGGATTGTCGAAACATGCTCGCAAATGATGGCTGGTTCGGGCTGATCCATTTTAAGCTGGTCGAGTTCTGCCAGCGCAATCTCGCTTGGCGAGCGCATAGGTTGATTTTCAGCATAGGCCAGACGCAGGGATCGCCAACGCTGGAACGATATATAGCCGATAGTGCTGATACCCAGCCCTGCCCCAACAAATGCCCACAGCGGAATAAAATAAAATCCGATTTGCGGCTTTAAGGGGCGTAAGGCCGTATCCCCTTCAACCAATACACTTGGCACATTAAACACAAAAGAACGCACAGGCAGTCTAAATACATCAGGATTTCCAACGACTTGATAACCGATCAACGTCTCTGGCGTTTCGTGACTTCCGGTTTCCCATAAGCGAATCGTGAGCGTCTGTCGATGTAGGCTCGTACCATCGGGCTGAACCTCGATTTGAACAGCATCAGCCTGATTGATATTCACACTGCCCCATTGCTCAGGGAATTGAGGCCATTCCGCGATAACGACATTCGGCGGAATATTTGCAATAAGAGACAACGTAATCGGCTCACCGATCAATGGGCTGGCATTTTCGCTGATAAAATAAGCGCTGACCGAATCAGCAATACTCGGCGGCTCTGGAGTATCTTGCCCAGAAGCGACATAAAAAGCAAAAATAAACAAAAACAGCAGCAAGACCGTCCTTAAAACGCTCTTTTTCCATATCATTGCTACTGACATCATCGCCGAATCTGCTTCGTCCGCTGCTGAAAAAACAAAGTCAATGCCCGCACATAATCGCCATCGAGCGGCATGTCAATCCGATCTACACCAGCACGAGTTAGCACTGTATCGCGCATCTGGCGGAAACGTGCCGTTTGACGCTGAAATTGGCGCTGCCAAGTTGGAGAGGACGTATCCACCCATTGTTCAACACCGGTTTCGGCATCTTGCAAACCGATGAGACCAACGTTAGGCCATGAACTTTCACGCGGATCACTTAAGACTACTGCGATCAAATCATGCCGCCGCCCTGTGACCAATAAATCCGCTGCATATTCCTGCCCAGAAGCCAGAAAATCCGACAGCAAAAATACAATCGCCCGCTGCTTGAGAAAGCGATTTACCGTCCGCAGCCCTAACGATAAATCCGTCCCTTTGCTGGAAGGACGCGCCGCCAATAGTTCCCGAATCAAGCGCGAGACATGATTGCGCCCCTTACGCGGCGGGATAAATAACTCCACCTGATCGCTGAAAATCAGCAAGCCCACTTTGTCGTTGTTGCTCACCGCAGAAAGCGCCAATGCTGCGCCGATCTCCGCCGCTAAATCCCGGCGTGGCTGCCTGACCGTACCAAACAGGCACGATGCACTGGTATCTAAGGCCAGCATGACGGTCAATTCGCGTTCTTCCGCGTAATTTTTAACGTATGCTTCGTCGTTACGGGCAGTCACGTTCCAATCAATATCACGCACAGAATCACCCGGTTGATATGGACGCACCGTATCAAAAGCGATGCCGCGCCCTTTAAAGACCGAATGATACGCACCCGCAAATGAATTATTGACCAAACGGCGGGTATGCAATTCGATATGGCGAATGCGACGAAGCGTTTCTGGCGTAAGCATTAAGGGACTTCTACTCGATTGAGAATCTGCTGAACGACCTGCGCGGAGGTAATATTTTCCGCCTCGGCTTCAAACGTGACGACAATACGATGCCGTAAAATATCCGGCGCGATTTGCTTAACATCTTCCGGCGTGACATAACCGCGACCCCGCAAGAAGGCATGAGCGCGAGCCGCCTTTACAAGGAAAATTGTTGCACGCGGCGATGCCCCCACCGCAATCAGATTGCGAATATTTTTGAGACCATTTGCGGAAGGTTCACGGGTGGCGAATACAATATCCAGCACATAATCTTTAATGCGCTCATCCATATAAACGGCAGTAACCGCCTGTCTCGCCCGTTTGATCGTCTGGGCATCGATTACGGCTTGCGGCGGCGCAGGCGGTTCGCCCGACATCCGTTCCAAGATTTGCCGTTCTTCGGCGCGGTTGGGATAATCCACGACAACCTTAAGCATAAAACGATCTAATTGCGCCTCTGGCAGCGGATACGTCCCTTCCTGCTCAATCGGATTTTGGGTCGCCAGCACCATGAAGGGATCATCCAACAAATGGGTTTGTTCGCCCAATGTCACTTGGCGTTCTTCCATTGCTTCTAGCAAGGCCGATTGAACTTTGGCGGGGGCGCGATTGATTTCATCGGCAAGGATGATGTTGTGGAAGATTGGCCCCGGACGTGCGGTAAATTCCCCAGTACGCGGATTATAAATTTGCGTCCCGATCAAATCCGCCGGAAGCAAATCCGGCGTAAATTGGATGCGCTGAAAACTCGCGCTGATGGTTGCCGCTAATGTGCGTACCGCCAGCGTTTTCGCCAATCCTGGCAGCCCTTCAATCAGGACATGACCATTCGCCAATAACGCGATCATCAAGCGATTCATCAGAATCTCTTGCCCAACGATCACCCGATTGGTTTCCGTCATCACATCGCGCACAAACGCCGCTTCCCGTTGAATGCGCTCATTCAACTGTTGTAATGAAGCATTCACGGGCAGCCCCCAATAGCTTGTGTGACGAAAACCCATTCCGAGTCTTCATCAGGACGGGTATATAAATCGTGATAGGTCGCAGGATCACCCTGCCCCTCCCAAAGTAGATAGCGCACATGCGTTTCTATGCACAAGTTGGTATCGTCTGTACGATCTACAGTGGAATTGGTAATGCTCACCCCACGCTGCTCAATATCGGAAATCAAGCGAAATTGCAGCAGTGGATGCTCATATTTATCCGGCACATCGCCGCTGTGTTGTATAGTAATTTGTTCTCGTGCCGCCAGCGCAAAAAACAATAACGGCAGCAGTAAGATAAAGAACCAAATCACAATTGCGCCCAAACAGCCTATGCGGGATAGTAAACTGCGGCGTTTTGTTTTAACAATATATTCAATCTCGACGTTTTCACTTGGCTGCGTCGTCCCCGTTGTAATCCCTTTTTCCTGATCAGACACCCTTATTCCGCCCTTACTTTTCCGCAAAACGCATTTGAATATGATCCTGCGCGTCATAGCTGACATGAACAAAAAGCGGAGATTCCCCCGCCTGCATCGCTAATACACGCGGCAGAATTTGTGGTATATCTTCGACTAAATCAAGCTGCAACACCTCGTTACGGGCAATCCAATGCAGTGTGCCTTCTTCTTCGCGGGCAACAACTTCTCGCTGGTCGCTGATCGCTGTAAATACAAACAACGCAATACCCGTTGTCGCGCCAGCATCGATATTATACACGGCGCACAAGTGCAAATCGCGCACTTCCAGCCCAGTTTCCTCTTTGATTTCCCGCCGCGCACTCGTCAAAGGGTCTTCGTCGCGCTCAATATGTCCGCCGACACCATTATACTTGTTCGGGAAAACACGTCGATGTGATGCGCGTTTCATCAACAAGACATCATCCCCATTCAGAATAAAACATAAGGTACGCGGAATCGCTAACCAACGATTCTGTGTTGCATCTGCGCCTTGTTCCTGTGCGCCCATCAAAAACCTTTATCAATAAACCGCTTTTCGGAATAACTCTAGCGCTATTACGATTGTCGGGCAAGCCGCTTCATGCTACTCTATGACTCTATCCTGCTTCTATAGGGGAAAAGGACGATGTTTCCAACCCAGTCACCTGCAAGAACTAATGCTCCACCGCCTGATTTACGCATTGTCCCTGTGGAGAGTGTACTGCCGCATGAAACGCATGATGACCAGCGCTCCGGCCCGCTTATCGATAATCTACGCCACGCCGAAGTGATGATTAACCCACCGATTGTTGCGCCACTGGACGAGCATCATTTTGTTGTGCTGGACGGGGCAAATCGCTGTCATACCTTCCGCCATTTAGAATATCCCCATATTCTGGTACAGGTGGCGCATTACGACAGCGGCTATGTTGACCTTCTCACATGGCAGCATATCCTCAGCGGATGGAATACCGAATCATTGATCGATCATCTAAATAACTTGAGTACTATCGAACTAATTACGGAGCAATCCCCAGAAGCCATTGCCCATTTTATCCTCCCGGATGCGCGTGTCTTCGCATTAAACGCCCAAGTGACATCAACGCACGAGCGTAACGCCATTTTACGAGACGTTGTTGGCATTTATCAGCATCATGCAACGCTCAATCGGACGGCGATGAGCGAGCCTGAAGAAATTTGGCCGCTTTACCCGGATGCGCTCGCGCTGGTCATTTTCCAGCATTATACCCCTGCCGACATTATCGCCGCCGCACGCTATCAAGCCTATTTGCCACCCGGAATCAGCCGTCATATCATTCATGGGCGGGCGCTGCGAGTCAATTATCCGATGGCACGGCTGCGCGACCCGTATACCGATATTGAAAAAAAGAATATTATTTTAAAAACATGGGTTCAAGAAAAAATCGCGCATCGACAAGTCCGTTATTACGCCGAAGCGACTTATCAATTTGATGAATAGAGAAAATATGACACAAACGGTTGAAAGCGCCTTAGCGCAAGCCACATTTTATAGCGATGGTCAGAATTATGCGCTCGTTAAACTCCCCACAAGAGCGATTACTGCCGCCGCTGGCGTACTTGCCGAAATTGGTGAGCCTTTTGCCGCGCTGATTGTCGATAAAGATGAGATTACACTGATTGTGGAGGAAGAAGGCTTTGAAGAATTGGCAGTTCGCCTGCCGGGACATACACTCAGTCCTACTATTTACCGCCTTGTCACTCTTGATGTGGAATTAGTGCCGGAACTCATCGGATTTATGGCACGGATCAGCACTACGTTGGCGGCAGCCGACGTAACCATTTTGCCACTTGCGGCATTTAGCCGCGATCATTTACTCGTCCCGGCAGCACAATTCGATACTGCGGTAAAATCACTCGAAGCCCTAAAATCTTCACTAATGTAAAATCAAGCAAGGGTTATAATCGACTTTATGGAAATTCATTTATTCGACAACGGCAGCCAAGTTCCGCAGCCGCGCCATAAAATTCAGATCGAGGAATTGAAGGTCACGCCTTATCCTGATCGTTTTCGGGTATTTATTGAGATTAAGGTCACGAATTTTCTGGAGCGGCCTAATTTGCTTTTGGTCGCGCACGATGAGGATGACCAAGTGGTCAGCGAATTAAGCATCATTGAAACCATGCATACCAGTATGGAATTTACGCTGCACATCCGAAACAAGACCAATCCGGCAGGCACCTACTCGCTCACGGCAGAACTTTTTTACGAAACCCGTAACCCGCCGCAAGATAAACGCATTGAAGGCTTTACTATTCCCGAATCCGATTTGCAGGATGAGCAGTAACCCATGCTTTGGTTGACTCAAGAACACGTCAATACGCTTGTTCAAGCCGCGCAGCAAGGCGCACCAGAGGAAGTCTGCGGCCTAATTGTGGGGATTGGCAACCGTGTCACCCAAATTATTCCGATTCCTAATGCCGCTGCTAATCCCATTACACGCTATGAGATGGATGCCAAAGCACAATTTGAAGCCATGCGTGACGCAGATCAGGCCGGATTAGCTATTATCGCCTTCTATCATTCGCATCCCAAAGGCGATCCGATCCCTTCAGAAACAGACATCCGCGAAGCCTTTTACGGGGATACGCCCTATCTTATTATCGGATTAAAAGGTATCCAACCGCAGCTTGCGGCATGGTCAATCCAAAATATGCGTGTAACGCCTGTGCCGCTTCATGTCGGCTTCACGATGCCAGAAACAAATCCCGACGAAAACCCTTTATCACGAGCGCAAGTGATCGCCATTCTTGCCAGTGCCGTTATCGCATTAGTTATTCTCTTGATTGTTTCAATTAATCTACTGCCGCCTGCGCCGCCCATCCCATAGGAGCCACTTATCATGATAATTAAATTAATCCTTGCGCTTGTTCTCGGCTTGATCGCAGGGGGTGCTGTAAATGCGCTGGCGGATGATTTACCCTTACGCCGTTCTCCACGCTTACCGCGTTACATACCCAACGAGAAAAAACGCGCCACCCACAGCCGTGATGAAAATGAACGCGCCCTCACCCAAATTGACGACGAAAGACGACCCTTGAGTGCATGGCTTGGGATTACCGCATTTTTGCTCGGCAAACGGGTTTCACCCAAAGGTGTTAAATTGGGCTGGCGCTATCCGATCACGGAGGTTTTTACCATCGCTTTGATGGTGATTGCGGTCTTGGCAACTAATGGCGACCCAGATGTCCCGCCTCTGCAATTGGCATTCTGGCTGGGCTATATGGCAATTTTCGCGCTGATTACGGTGATCGACATTGAGCATAAATTGATCTTATTTGTGGTTATTATCCCGTCAGCGCTCTTTGCCGTCTTGGATGCAGTGCTTACACCCCTACGCGCCGAACCTAACCTGCGCGATGCCCTCATCGGCGGTGCTGCGGGCTTCATCGTGTTTTTCATCCTCTACAATGGTGGTTTTTTGTTTACGTACATTATGGGGATGGTGCGCGGCGAAAAGATCACAGAGGTTGCTTTCGGTTATGGCGATGTGATGATGGCAGGGCTTAGTGGCTTGATTTTGGGCTGGCAGGCTTTAATCTTCGCCCTGTTCATCACCGTATTTTTAGGCGCTTTTGGGGCAATGCTCTATCTTATATCGAGAGCATTGATTCGCTCTAAATACAGTGCATTTACTGCGCTCCCCTACGGGCCTTATATCGTCGCCGGAACGCTGATTATGCTGCTGTTCAGCGCAGAAATCAGCCAATTGTTTTAGCTATAAACAAAAAGGCACAACGCATGTTTGGACGGCTGTGCCTTTCTAGCATTTTAATCAATTCGCTCGCTCGATAATCCCGCCGCCGAGAACAATATCGCCGTCATAAACAACTGCTCCCTGCCCTGGCGCAATATCCCGCAGCGGTTCATCGAAGATCACTGTCATGCGCGAGTCGGGCAGCGGTTCAACCAAAGCCGGAATAGCACGCGCTTTATAGCGGATTTTCACTTCGGCGCGGAACGGTTCAGTCGGCACATCATTACCCACCCAATTCATACGCTTGGCGGTTAAGTGATCTTGTCCAAGTTCATCTTTCGTACCAACAATCAAAGCATTACGATACGGATTTGTCGCTAAAACGTAAAGCGGCTCGGATGATGTAACGCCCAACCCCTTACGCTGTCCAATCGTGTAATTGGCAAGTCCGCTATGTTCGCCAATGATCTCGCCATTTTTGAGTACAATCGGCCCCGACTGCATCACATCAGGGGCATAATCCACCAGAAAACGGCGATAATCGCCATCGCCCAAAAAGCATAAATCTTGGCTGTCTTGCTTGCTCGCGGTTGGCAGACCAAATCTTTCCGCGATTTGCCGCACTTCAACTTTTGGATATTCCCCCACCGGAAATAAAACACGGCTCAACTGCGCCTGCCCCATCACACTCAGGACATAGCTTTGATCTTTGCTATCGTCAACGCCTTTTTTCAGGCGATACTGCCCATCCGCAGCACGATCAATACGGGCGTAATGGCCTGTCGCCAGATAATCCGCATCCAACGCCAGCGCATTATTTAGCAGCCAATCGAAGCGAATATGACGATTACATTCCATACACGGATTCGGCGTGACGGCATTACGATGCTGGTCAATGAAAAATTCGACAACGGTATTGCGAAACACCTCTTTGGTGTCCAGTACATAAAATGGGATGCCGAGTTTATCCGCGATACGCCGCGCATCATGGAGTTGATCGGGTGTGCAGCAGCGATTATGTGCGCCACCTTCCACTGTTTCCTCCGACCATAACCGCATCATCATCCCGACGACATCATAACCCTGCTCAACCAGCAGTGCCGCCGCAACGGAGCTATCGACCCCGCCGCTCATCGCCACTACAACGCGAATATCTGAATTACTCACGAGATCATTTCTTTCCTCTTACTATAAAGCGTGTGCAACTTATCCACCGCTTCCACAATCATATCCACTGCATAATCGACATCTTCCGCCGTCGTCTGCTGCCCAACAGAAAGCCGCAAACTGCCTGTCGCTTCCTGGGGTGTGTAGCCTAATGCCAACAATACACTAGACGGTTCAGGGTTGCCCGTCTTACAGGCCGAGCCACCGCTGGCGGCAACCCCACGAATATCCAAGTGCATTAGTAACGCGCTGCTATCCACGCCGTCAATGATAAAACTGGCATGAGAAGGTAAGCGCTGCTCAGGGTGTCCGGTTAAGTGCGCCTGTGGCAGTTTCGTTTTCAACCCGTCGATAAGCTGGTCCCGCATCGCCCGATAATGCGCCACTCGCGCCTCGCGTTCTTCAGTGGCAATTTCTAGGGCTTTCGCCATGCCGACGATAAAGGGCGTATTATGCGTTCCAGCGCGGCGGCCTTCTTCATGGCTGCCGCCGGATTGACTCGGCACCAGTTTGATTCCATCACGCAGATAAAGCGCTCCCACCCCTTTAGGGCCATAAAATTTATGCGCGGAAAGACTCATCATATCCACGCCAAGCACTTGAACGTCTAATGTCAATTGCCCGCCCGACTGTACAGCATCCGTATGTAGAAGAACGTTATGTTCCTTCGCCATCGCAGCAAGTTTAGGCAGCGGCGCAATCGTCCCGATCTCATTATTGGCGTAGATAATACTAGCAACGGTTGTTCCGGGTGAACAAGCCGCCGCAAAATCTTCCACATCCACCATACCGTAATGGTCAACTGGCAAAAATACGGCTTCAAAGCCCATGATTTCCGCCATTTGCTCGACTGTTTTGCCGACAGCATGATGCTCAACAGGTGTCGTAATCAGGCGATTGCCTTTACCCTGATGACGCTGCATCCACCCCGCGCCCCGAATCGCCAAATTATCGCTTTCTGAGCCGCCGCTGGTAAAGATGATTTCCGACGGTTTGCAATTCAAGATCTTCGCCATCGACTCCCGCGCATCTTCAATCGCCTGTTCCGCTTTTCGCCCGTAGCTGTGCGATGAAGACGAGTTACCGTAGACTTCGCCAAAATAAGGCATCATCGCCGCGACCACACGTGCATCTGTTGGCGTAGAAGCCGAATGATCGAGATAAACAGAGCGTTGGGCTTTCATAACCGGTCTCTTTCTTATGCAGCAAATGTTTTTGATTTTCTCTATTTTAAATCAGGTTAGGTAAATAGTCAGCCTGAGAATGTGGGTTAAAGTGCGAGGATGGATTATAATTAACTGTTTGATAGTTCAATCCAACGTGTAAATCTTTTTCATTCAGCCAGAAATCAAAAGCGATAAGCTATCCAAGGAGCATAAAACGATGCCAGTTATCGAAAGTATTCACGGACGTGAAGTGCTGGATTCTCGCGGGAATCCCACCGTTGAAGTGGAAGTAGTGCTGACTGATGGCGCATTCGGGCGGGCAATTGTCCCAAGCGGCGCATCCACAGGGGAGCATGAAGCCTTAGAACTGCGTGACGGTGATAACAACCGTTACGGCGGAAAAGGGGTCTTAAAAGCAGTTGAAGCCGTCAACGGGCCGCTGGCGGAAGCGCTGGAAGGCATGTACGCGATGGATCAAAAAGCCGTCGATGAAGCCATGATCGCGCTCGATGGTACACCCACCAAGAGTAACCTCGGCGCGAATGCTATTTTAGGCATTTCGATGGCTGTCGCCCGTGCCGCAGCCGATAGTGCCGAACTGCCCCTATATGCGTATTTGGGCGGCATCCATGCCCATCTGCTCCCCGTCCCAATGATGAATATCATGAACGGCGGCAAACATGCCCTAGGCAGTACCGATTTCCAAGAATTTATGGTGATGCCTGTTGGCGCACCCACCTTCCGCGAAGGCTTGCGTTGGGGTGTTGAAATTTATCAGGCGCTCAAGAAAATCCTCCATAAGCAAGGCCATCACACCACCGTCGGTGACGAAGGCGGCTTCGCACCGAGCCTCGGCTCCAATCAAGCAGCACTTGATGTGATTATGGAAGCCATTCAAGCCGCAGGTTACAAAGCAGGCGAGGAAATTTTTATCGCGCTTGATCCTGCAACGTCGGAAATTTATAAAGACGGCAAATATCATCTGGAAATCGAAGGCCGTACCCTTTCTGGCGAAGAAATGGTCGAATTTTGGGTGGATTGGTGCAGCCGCTACCCGATTATCTCGCTAGAAGATGGTCTGGCAGAGAATGATTGGGAGAATTGGACACGGCTGACCGCGGCAATCGGCAACCGTGTCCAAATCGTTGGCGACGATCTCCTGGTCACCAATGTCCAACGGGTGGAACGGGCGATTCGTGAAAAATCGGCAAATTCGCTTCTGTTCAAGGTCAATCAAATCGGAAGCCTAACAGAAGCCCTTGCCGCCGCGCAGTTAAGCCAGCGTCATGGCTGGACTGTCGTATGCAGCCATCGCAGCGGCGAAACCGAAGACAGCACGATTGCCGATTTAGCGGTTGCCATGAATGCCGGGCAAATCAAGACTGGCGCACCCGCCCGTACAGATCGCATCGCAAAATACAATCAGCTTTTACGGATTGAAGAAGAACTGGGCAGTGCGGCGGTCTATGCCGGAAGAAAAGCGTTTACGAACTTGAATCTGGATATTTAACGGCGGAAAGGCTGGCTTGTGGTCAACAATAAAATCGACAATAAACGGACAAAAATCGTCGCTACAATTGGTCCGGCTTCTTGGGATGAAGATACACTGCGAAAAATCATCCGGGCTGGAGTCAATGTTGCTCGTATCAATTTCTCACACGGTGAACATGAACGCCATAGCCAAACGATTGACCTTGTGCGCCGCATCGCGGAAGAAGAGAATGTCGTCATCGCCATCATGTGCGACATCCAAGGCCCAAAAATCCGTATCGGCGCGGTTAAAGAGCCGATCACAATTAAAAAAGGTGACAAAATCACCCTGACATTGGATCAGGCGGACGGTACAGACAACATCGTCTCACTCCCCCATCCTGAGTTCGTGCGCGATATTAAGGCTGGGATGCAGCTTCTATTGGATGATGGCAACTTGGAATTCATCGTGCGCGATACGACGAGCCGTTCTTTGATTTGCGAAGTCGTCATTGATGGCGTATTAAGTTCACGCAAGGGTGTAATGGCACCGAATGCCTATCTCACGCTCTCCGCGATTACCGACAAAGATCGCGAAGACATTGAATTTGCACTTTCTAAAGGCACAGACTATATCGCTATGTCGTTTGTGCGCTCGGCAGATGACATCCGCGAACTGCGCTGGCTGATGCGCCATTTAGGGGGCGAAGCAGCCGTCATCGCCAAAATTGAAAAACATGAAGCGCTGGAGAATATCGAGGAAATCATTGATGTCTGTGAAGGCATTATGGTGGCGCGTGGCGATCTGGGTTTGGAAACACCTGCGGAAGAGGTGCCTTATCACCAAAAACGCATCATCAGCCTGTGCAACCAAGCCAACAAACCCGTCATCACAGCTACACAGATGCTCAGTTCGATGGTTGATAGCCCCCGCCCCACCCGCGCTGAAGCCAGCGATGTCTATAACGCGATTGTCGATGGCACCGATGCAGTCATGTTAAGTAACGAATCCGCCGCAGGGAAGTTCCCAGTTGAGTCGGTGGAAACAATGGCGACCATCGCCGCGATTGCCGAACAGCACATCTGGCAAAACCGCCCCCAACAGTGGAATGCGAATATCTTTAAGGCCAGCGAAGGCCCCGAATCGGTGTCTGATGCGATCTGCGAAGCCACGTATCATATTTCTGAGGTGTTAAAGCCGAGCGCCATTGTCACAACTACGCTGACGGGCTATACAGCGCGGCGTGTGGCACGCGAGCGCCCACGCACACCTATTTTGTGTGTGACACCCAATAAAACCACTTACAGCCGTATGGCATTGGTGTGGGGGGTGGTGCCGATGCTTATTCCCGAATTCCATACGATTGACGAAATGATTAGCACCATTTCCCGCGCGGCACACGGCGGGGAATATGTAAAAGAAGGCGATACCGTCATCATCATTGCAGGTATCCCCTTCGGTATCGGCGGGCAAACGAACCTGATTAAAGTTCACAAAATCGGGGAAAACGCCGAAATTTAACGAAATAATGACAAACAACATGGGGCGGCAGATGTCGCCCCTTTTATTTCATCATTCGCCGTCGATAAATTCAATCGACTCCGCCGCTGGCGTGGCACGCGCAGCAGGTCTTTGCCGCCGGGTACTCATACGTGGTTCAAAAGCCGCCGGACGCGCGAAATCGTTCAACGTAGGATCAAGTGTCGTAGAAACCTGGCTTGCCGCGCAGTAGGGGCAAAGATTCCACGAAAGTTCCAACAACTGCCTGCAAGAAACGCAGGGTTTCTTCAAACGAGTGTGGCAGTTGGGACAGGCTTGCCATTCGGCTTGAACTCGCTGACCACAGCCGGGACATGCTGGCTTCTCCTCGATTTCCTGCAAAAGCGCTTCTTCTTCTAGCGAACGCTCATAAGCTTCAGCCAATGTCTCACGCGGACGCAGAAACACATAAATCAGCAATCCGGGTAAATTTAATATGGCGACCATCACAGACACCATAATTTGCGCCAATGGATCGCGGGAACGCGCCCGCATATCCCGATACGTCCACAAGATCATCGCCAGCCAAAATGCAGCGACCACCATCACACCATAAACAATCGCAATCGTAAAGACGCTGCCCGCGTCCTGAAAATCAATCCCAAACATAGTGCGATGCTCCACGTTCGATTAAAAGCTTGTGCAGTATAACAGCGGCCAAAATCCCACGCAACGCGGCCTTATGGAACAAAATTACCACTTTCTGTTAAAATGACCTTATATTCTATCATGCACAAAGGTCAATTTAAGCGCGTGTCTGGTCAAAATGGCGATCAATCTTCCTTGTACAGCTTATCCGAAAGTGAGCGCCAATATGAGCGTTTATTCATGGATGGAGCAGGTCTACTTTCGGACATAGAATTACTAGCAATTTTATTACAGCATAACAACAAGCAAGAAAACGCCTTAGAAATAGCAGAAAATTTACTTATTTATTATGGCGGATTAAATGGATTAGCTCAAGCGTCCATAACCGATATGACCGCTAGAAACGGGCTGGAAGAGGCGACAGCCGCTGAACTTACGGCAGCGTTGGAACTCGGCAAAAGGTTGCTGATCTATCGCCCTGATGAGCGCCCCATTGTGCAATCTTCTGCCGATGCAGCACGGCTGATGCTGGATATGCGGAATTTGCAACAAGAACATATCCGCGTGATTTTATTGGATACTGCCCGACGGGTGATCGCCGCGCCGACAATCTATATCGGGACGGTGAATGCCGCGATGCTTCGTGCCGCCGAAATTTACCGTGAGGCCGTCACCCGCAACGCACCCGCCATTATTCTGGTCCATAATCACCCTTCCGGCGACCCCACCCCTTCGCCCGAAGATGTGCAGTTAACGCGAACACTGATTGAGGCGGGACGGTTACTCGATATTATCCTGCTCGACCACGTAATTATCGGCGGTACTGACTGGCGCTCTTTAAAAGAAATGCGCTTGGCGTTTTAACTAGGGCAGCGGTAGATCAATCATCTGACCAACAGGCAAGCCATTCAGATCAACGAGATCGACATTAAAAAAATTTACGCCATCGTAGGTATACATCCCGATTTTGGCGTTTTCAATTTGCGGATTCCCTTCCGGTAAGCAAAACGTGCGCTCCACTAAATCACCCGGATACCAATAACGCCCTAACCACGAAAGCCCATCCGCCATCGCAATTCGGTTTCCTTCAAGATCAAAAAAATGGCCGGCGAATTGATAATCGGTGGTGGTTAATTGGGTAATACGCCATAAAAGCGATAGACAAGGCTCAGACCAGCGATATTGCAAAATATCGACTCCATTGGCGAAGCGCGTCGGCTGATCAAGCGCAATCGCTTCATAACCAGAAGCATCAAAATCAGATTGTGTTATTGAACTTAGATGATAACAGCCTTCATCTTCACGCAGCAAAAATCGCTCACCATCAAATCCTGAGTCGCAGTTATTAGACAGGTAAACCACGCTGTCTAACGGATAAACGCGAGTATTGGCATCTTCAAAGCGCACCAATGGCACATCATCAAGCAGCACATTCCAAACTGTGGCTTCATCGTCAATGCCAATGGTTTGTCCATCCAATCTGCCGACAACTTGCTGCGGCTGATTCCTCAAAATGGCCTCACGCACATCCATTAAATAATGCAGCGGTGTTCCAAATCCTCCGGGGGTTGGATAGGTATCCAGAAACCTTAAAAGCGCCAACCAGAGGACAACTTGAAAACCTAGAATAATCACCAGTCCCGAAAACGCAACTGCGAAGCTAACGCGCTGAATTGTCCGACGAGATGCCAACCACTTCCAAGCATCCTGCGCTGCAAATCCAACCACAAGATAGGCCGCAGGCAGCATAGGAATCAAATAATGGATATAAAACGGTGTCCAGTTAACCGAAAAAAATATAATTGGTGCAATCAGCCACAACAGAAGTAAAACATCAATCGAAGTGCGCCGATCTTTTTCTCGGAAAAGCCGCGCTATAAGCCACAAGCTGGAAAAAATTACCGCCAAAGTCAAAAGCTGAAAAAGCGGATAAACATCCGGCACAGATGCGAGATACTCTTGGAACATTTCCGTCCCTGCTAAGGAATGGATTTCTGTTCCAGCGATCATCAAGGCAGCACCACGCATCGCCTCATCGGTCAAGTGCAGTTTCGATGTAGTCCCCATTTGCGGCGATGAAGAAAGCAAGGTTTGCAATCCGCCTGCGCTACGGCTGGCTTGCAACACTCCTACAGCATAAGGAATAACCAAGATTACCGCGATCACACAGCCTACCCCTAAAGCACGAGTCAAAGTGCGCTGGCGGTATCCGTGCCAGAATAACCAGAGCGCTGCCGGAAGAATCACAAACGCACCGTAATGAATCTGTCCAGTGATGACTAAAAGCGGGAAGAAAGCCGCTTGCGCGATTCGCCGACGCTCGACAAAGCCAAGAAATCCCGACCCAAGCGTTAGCAAGAAAAACAGCGGCAGCATATCCTGCGCCCAAATTTTGCGAGAAAAAATCACCCCCCAAGGACTGACGGCATAAATCAAGGAAGCCGTAATCGCAGCAACAATCCCACAGTAACGCCACGCTAGGCAATAGACCAGCACAACAGCAATAATATTCAATAGTTCAATAAACTGCGTTGCCGTCAATGGACTACTGCTGATAAGATAAGGAATTGCGAGGATATAAACGTTAAAAGGCGCATTCGGCACACCCACCGATGAACCAATGCCTAAAAGCGGAAAAGAACGCCCGTTGGCCATATCAAGCGCAAGTTGCGAAAGATTGGCCTCATCCCGTTTAAATTCGACCACACCGGACGAACCCAGTCGTAGAGAGGCCGCCAGCAGCACGATTGCTACCAGCACCAACCCCTCGATGAGCGTTTCTGGTTTAGAGGGTCTAACCCGCATTAGTTACAGCGTCTTCCATCGTTGTATTAAAGGTATTCCCAGCGACAAGCGCGACATTACCGACATAAACATCATATTGATGGCCTGACGCATAAATTCGGATATTTAAGATCGTTCTTGGGCGGGAATTAAACTCGTCATCGGGGTTCGTATCCTGAAACAGGTCAAACAAGTTGCGGCTTTCGTAGGTATACCAAACATGATCTAAAATCCGCAGATGATTCTCAAAGCAGCTACCGCAGCGCTGTGGATACACATCATTGGTATCGCGCCGCGCATAAATGCCTTGATACCAATCGCGCAACCCGCCATCCTCGCCTTCAAAGGTGATTCGCATCATGAGAGGGCATTCGCTGGCCTGTTCGCCACAAGAACTGAGTGATTGTTCACTAATATAGAGCGTGGCACGCATTTCCAGATAGTTAAAGGCCGAGACATCATAACCCATTTGCGGCATCCCTAGTGACTGTTCACAAAACGTCTCGCCATGCGTGTCGGCATTCTCCAGGCGAACCAGGTGCATGGCTTCTCTACCATCGGGGGCGGCGGCAGCGGCATGTTCGCCACGCGGGATGTCATTCGCTTCGTTGCCACACGCCCAATTGGAGGGCAGTCCCGCCGCAAGCTGATCGGGCGTTGCGAAGCTCATCTTACCATTTTGAATCAAATCAATCAGGAGGGGCGCGGTAGTAATGTCGGTTTCTCCTTGATTGAGAATCCCCTGCTGTCCCATATCAATCGAGCGTCCATATTGCAAACCAGGCGCAATCAAAAGTGCCTCGCCCGCATAATTGAGCAGCCGCACTTGGGTATCAGAAGCACTGACGGTATATTGCCCACTTTCGCCCAAACGAATCCACACGCCAAATGTGGTTTTGATGTTCATTTCAAAATCGCGCTCAAGTCCCGGCGCGACAAATACATTCACTTCTCCAACAAGGTTATAGAGATCAATTTGATAGCCTGCCGAAATCCAATCAAAACGTGGGCGGGATGCATTTGATAAACTTAAGGTGGTATCACTTTTAAGCGTGACACTGGCGACTAAGCGATCATTGCGTAAATCTCGAAACGTAACCGTCCCCTGTGACCAAAAATCAGTCGTATCGGTACGGATGCTCATATTTTTAGAAAGTTCCCGCCGATCACGCACACTCTGGTCACTGCCGTTTGGGTCGCTTACACCCAATGTGCCACGTCCACTCTGAGCTAAAACATCAAGCTGTACCGTTGATTGAAAGAAAAACCAATACAAGCCGAGCGATGTTGCCGCACAGCTCGCGCAAAAAATGGCAAAAGAGATGAGCAGAATACCCCATGCAATGCGCTCTGGCTGAACACGGGAAGTCGGCGAAGGGGGGGTGTTCGAGTCAAGGGCTGTATCAACCAAAATGACATCCTTAAGCAAATTCAACAGCGGAAGGCATTGTACCATATCGTGCTTATTCAGTTCGATACCTCGACTCCCCTTCCTCGGTCAGGTATAATAAGCGCCATAACTCATTAAAGAAGCATTTTGGAGAGAATAAAGATGTCTGGGCATAGTAAATGGTCCACCATCAAGCGCAAAAAAGGCGCGGAAGATGCCAAGCGCGGGAAGATTTTTACGCGGTTAGGGCGCGATGTTATGATGGCCGCCCGCGAAGGAGGCAGTGATGAAAACGGCAATGGCAAACTTAAATTAGCAATTGCCAAAGCCAAAGCCGCCAACATGCCTAAAGAAAATATCGAACGCGCCATCAAACGCGGTACTGGCGAGCTTGAAGGCGTACAAATGGAAGAAATCACTTATGAGGCCTATGGCCCAGAAGGGGTTGCTTTCTTGATTGATGTGTTGACCGATAACAAGAATCGGGCGCTGGCAGAAATCAAATATGTATTTAGTCGTGGCAACGGCAGCATGGCCTCTGCCGGGTCAGTAGCTTGGCAGTTTAACCGAAAAGGTTATCTTACGCTCAACAGCAATGGGCTGGATTTCGACGAAGTATTTATGGTTGCAGCAGAAGCGGGCGCGGATGATGTCACCGAAGATGAGGGAATCATCTCGATTTATACCCCTCGTGAAAAACTGGCAGCCGTCGAGCAAGCATTAACGCAGGCAAAAATCGAAGTCGATGAAGCTGAACTCTACTGGGATCCGCAAAACGAAGTCGAGGTTCCCGTCGATAAAGCGCTGGCGAATATGCGGATTACCGATCAGTTAGAAGAATTGGATGATGTGCAGTCGGTGTCATCAAATTTGATGATTACTGAAGAAATCGCCTCTGCGTTTGAAACGGCCTAAAGGCACTTAAGCGAGATGCTCTGCTTGGGGATTGACCCCGGTACAGCCACCGTAGGTTACGGATTGGTGCGCGAACTTGATGATGGTTCGCTCCAAGCCGTGACTTACGGAGTCATCACCACTCCTGCCGGGCAGCCCATGTGGGATCGCCTGAAAACAATCCACAATGGCATTACCGAACTCGTTCAAACCTATCAACCAGATCGCGCCGCTGTTGAAGAACTTTTCTTCGCTAAAAATGTCACCACTGCGATTACGGTTGCACAAGGTCGCGGTGTGATTTTGTTGGCACTCGCCGAAGCCGATCTCGCTATTGCAGAATATAAGCCCAACCAAGTCAAACAGTCGATTTCGGGTTATGGTGGCGCGAACAAAAATCAAATGCAAGAGATGGTTCGGATGTTGCTTGGTCTTGAGGAAATTCCCTATCCTGATGATGCCGCTGACGCATTGGCTGTTTCGATCACCGATTTACATTCAAACCGTTACAACAGCTTGTATTAAGGTAAGGCACAGCTATGATCGCCAGTTTGCAGGGCAAAGTCGCCACAACATTAAATGACCACCTGATTATTGTCGTGGGCGGCATCGGCTATAAAGTCTTCGTGCCGCATTCCGTGCTTGAAAACGCCCTCGACACAGAAATCCTGCTGAATACCTCGCTGATTGTGCGCGAAGACTCGTTGACGCTGTTTGGCTTTAGCACGACGGCAGAACGTGGTTTTTTTGAAACTTTGCTCAGTATCACGGGTGTGGGGCCAAAATTAGCCCTCGCCATTTTAAGCAGCTTAAGCATGGATAGCCTGCGGAATGCAGTCGTAAGTGACCGTCCAGAAATCCTGACCCGTGTCCCCGGAATTGGCAAAAAGACCGCGCAAAAAATCTTATTTGAGCTGAAAGATAAATTAAAAACAGGGTTGGACGATGCGCCGAGTGTCGCCTTCGATGACATCAATACCGATGTGATTGATACGCTCGTCGCGCTCGGTTACAGTATCATCGAAGCACAGACCGCCGTACAAGCTCTCCCTTCCGATGCGCCACAAAGCATTGAGGAACGGGTGCGCTTGGCGCTGCAATATTTCGCTTAAAAGCGGGGTTGTTTTTAATAATGAGCGACTTAATTGGCAAAAAAATTCCCGTACTAGATAAAGGCTTCGTAGAACTGCTGGATCTGATGCCCCACCCGGTGACAGGAATTTCTGGTGATCTGGCAATTGTGAACGCCGCCCGTGTGAGCTTTTTGGGAGAAAGCAAAGGCGACGAAAAAGACAAAAAACTTTTGTTTTACCTGCTGCGTAATGCCCACACCTCACCCTTTGAAATGGTTGAATTTAAGTTCAGGGTACACGCGCCGCTGATTACATGGTGGCAGTGGGCGCGGCATCGCACTTGGAATATGAATGCCCAGTCAGGGCGCTATACGCCATTTGAAGAGGATGATTTTTATGTACCTTCTGTTTGGCGAAAACAAGCCAAAGATAACAAACAAGCCAGCGACGGCGAATTGATTTCCGAAGAAAATGCTGCCTTCACCGATAAACTATTGGCACATTATGATGAAGGCTTTAGGTTGTATCAGGAAGCCCTCAACGCCGGCATTTCACGCGAAATGGCGCGTTTATTCCTGCCCGGATTCAGCGTTTATTACACATGGGTGGCGAAAGTCGATGCCCATAACCTGATGCACTTCTTAAAACTGCGGATGGCAGACGACGCACAATATGAAATCCGGGTTTATGCCCAAGCCATCTACGAACATTTCTTTAAGCCTGCCCTACCTTGGACGGCGGAAGCGTTTGAACTTTACGTCCTCAAGACGGGCAGCGGCTAACCTTGAGGACGCAAGCTGAACAAATCAAGTTCACCGAACCTAGTTTACATTATCGAGCGACGAGTTCCTCGCCACGTCCCAAGCAGATTTGAATACCCAATCCATCTAACGGCTCAACTTCCCAACCATAACGGCCTTCTCGCGGGAACACTTCGGCGGGAATCTCATATAATGTCTCTTCGACCAATTGTTCATGGATACGTGTTTGCTCGGCATCAAAGACAAACAAGCGATAAAGCCCGGCTCCATCCACAGCCGTCCAAGCAACACGCGGGCTTTCACCCAAGAAAAATTCGGTTGTATTGGTCGCGGGGTCAGCACCAAATGTCGTACAAGCCGGGTTTGAACCCTCAACCGTCAGCGGCGGTGCAACAATCGCTTGTGTCGGCGCACTAAACGCAGGGACATCTGTCGCCGCGCTTTCAGGTAAAGGTGTCCAGCTTGGAGGTAAAGTCGGGCGTGAAGGCGGGAATGTGGACAAAGGGGTTGATGTCGCCTCATCCGTGACATCGACTGCCTCCACCGTCGCCTCAGAAGTGGGTACTGCCGTCGCCGCTTCTTGGGTGCCATTGCAAGCCGCAATCACCAATGCGGAAAAAATCAGTAAACCAATAAGCGAAAGACGTTTCATAAATTCCCCCTTAAATTAAATGGGTGTATTGATAATGGCGCGAGTTTGCAAAAACCACATCAAAGCAACCAAAACCGCAAGTATTCCAGCGCCAAGATACCATAAAACGACCCGCCCTGCCGTACGAGGCATCCCGATTGTACCGACAATGATCTGCCAGCCAGCAACATACGTGACCAAGCCGAACAAAGTGGCAATGGTGACAGGAATATACTCCACTGAGCCACTATCAATCAGACCTTTATCCAGTACATAAAAAACAACCAGCATATCGAGTGTAACCGCCAGCGCAAATATCGCCGCAATCAGGATACGTACAATACGCGGCAACGTAAGCACCCTTGTCGCCAACCGGATCAAAAACGAGAATGCCGGTTGACGATCTTGTTTCTTAGTTTTAGAAGACGAAGGACGTATTTTCGACTTTGATTTGCTCACTGTTTTCCCTTCTCCTACTATCGCAAGTTAAGGTGCATAGGAATTTATCATGTGTTCGGCAGCACGTTGAAAATAATCACGCATTATGGTGCGTGCTGGCTCGACAATACCTATCTCATCAATCGCCGTCAGCATGTGGGATAGCCACGCCTCTTGTGCCGCTTGGTCAATTTTGAAGGGGGCATGGCGCATCCGCAGGCGAGGATGGCCGCGTTCATCAGCATAGTGCGTTGGCCCACCAAAATATTGCACCAAAAACAAAAATTGCCAATGTTTGCCGGGTTCAAGGTCAGTCGGAAACAATGGACGCAGCAAGGGATCAGCCTCTACACGCGCATAAAAGACATCAACAAGCTTTTGAAATGTCGCATCACCGCCGACAAATTCATACAGTGACAATTCCCTCATCAAAGACCCCCACTGGACATTCGGACACATAAAGGTAAAATTCCCACAATTAATTATATAACAAGAGCTTCAAGGGAGTGTTCAAAATGAAGATATTCCGGCGCGGAGCAGGGTTTTGCCTCCTCCTAGCGCTTTTTATAATGCCTGTGATACTCACAGCGCAAAACGATAACACGATTAACGTGGCAGGGTCGGGCATTGTTGCGCCGTTATTCCAAGCGTTGGCGGAAGCCAGCGGCGCAGAAGCCGATATTAATGTCAACATCAACGGCACAGATGATGGCTTTATCAGTTTTTGCCAGGGTGAAGCCGATATTACCAATGCCGCACGACCCATTTCCCCCGAAGAAGAAGCCAATTGCACCGGCAACAACGTAGAATACGTCGAGTTATTGGTCGGTCATAACATTATGACACTGATTGTCAATCCAGACCTCACCTTTGCTCAGTGTCTCAGCTTCAACGCTATCAATACCATTTTTGCTCCTAGCGCTGCTGGGCAAATAATCGATTGGGCTCAGATTGCGTTAAGTTCTCCGGAGCCAGCCATATCTACCCCCTTATTGGTATTTTTACCCTCAGACAGCACCCCGCTTTACGCATTTTTAGATCGCCAGGTTTCGGGCGTAGGTCTGCGGACTGATGCCACGATTGCGCCTGATGATACGGCATTACTTGCCGCAGTCAGCGCGACTCCCGGCGCGATTGGGCTAGTCAACCTGAATACGGCGATTGCAGGCGGCGCGAGCATTTTGCAAGTCACTAGCGGCGAAGCAACCTCAGCCCCCCCCGGTGCCGACCCATCAGTTCAGGTGGAAACAGGCTGCTACAGCCCTTCAGCTGAAAATGTGGAAAATCGCTTATATGGCCTCGCGGAACGCCTTTTTATCTATGTGAATCGCGCCAGCTTAGAAAAAGCAGGCTTAAACGATGTTCTCACTTATGTCGCTAATCCAGAAGCGGCGACTGTTGTAGAAACGGCAGGTTTTACTGCCCCCACCCAACAGGCTTACGAACTAAATCAATCCATTCTGGCAGGTAACGAAACCGGACGGCAGTTTAGCCTCGAAGTGGTTTCCTTCCAAATTCCTCCTGATGTCTTTGGACAGATCACTATCGGCGGGGCAGGACAGGTCGGCAATTATCTGAACAGCGTCAGTACGCAATTTACAACCACCTACCCCAATGTTACCTCAACCGTACAAATTGATGGTGAACCGGCGGGTTTGCGCCGTCTTTGCAATGGCGAACTCGATATCGTAGCCACAATCGGCGATCTCTCGGCTGAACAAGCCGCCAACTGCGAAGCCAACAACATTAATACCGTAAAATTCGATCTTGGCAAGCAAGTCGTTGTCTTGGTCGCCAATGCCGATCCGCAATACACTAGCGATTATTTAGCCTGCCTAACGCACGATCAACTTCTCACCATTTGGGCTGAACCTACCGCCGCTGATGCCGAAGCCGTAACCTCTTGGAGTACAGTCGATGCCAGCTTCCCAGAAGTAACGATGCTACTTTTCGCGCCAGATAATGGTACGGATTATACCGATATTTTGCTAAAGCCAGCCGAAGGTGCTGTTTTGCCGTTGCGGACGGATACGGAAGTTGACGCAGACCCGCTTTATCGGGCAGCCGCAACCGCTAATGTCGAAGGCGCGTTGGCCTATATGAGTTGGGATGAATATCAATCCGTTTTGGAAAATCAGCAAGAACGCATTCAACTCGTCGCTGTGGATGGCGGCAACGGCTGCATCACGCCGTCTGAGGAAACTATCGCTGATGGAACATATCCCCTCACGCTGTCCGGTGCAATGATCGTCAAACAAGATGCGCTCACCCGTACCGAAATCCAGTCCTTCCTATGGTACTTGGCAAGTGATGAAAACTTTAGCCTGATCGAACAATCAGAATTAATCGGTCTTGGCTTTGGTGATCTGCCTGCCCTCCGCGAAACGCTGCAAAACGCCTTCGCAGAAGCCCAAATCGCCGCGCTGCAAGTCGGTTCGGAAGCCACGCCAGAAGCGACTGCATCTGCGACTGATAGTACAGCCGAAGCCACCTCTGAAGCGACTGCTGAAGCCACTTTAGAGGCAACAAGCGAAGCCACGCCTGAAGCGACTGCCGAGGCGACACCCGACCAGTAATCCGTGTCAATCCATTTAAAAACACCCTTCGCTGATTAGCAGGGGTGTTTTTGTTTAAGCTATGTTATATACTCCAATAAGTTCATTCCACCGCTAGATCGGAGATTTTTATGCGCGACGAAATCGTCGCTATTGACCTAGAAACAACAGGTCTTGACCCCACTAAAGATGACATCATTGAAATTGGCGCAGTCCGCATGAAGGACGGCAAAGTCATTGATGAGTTTTCGACGTTTGTAAACCCCGGCAGCCCAATTCCGGCCAATGTGTCTCACATCACAGGTATTTTCCCGCCAGATGTGGTGGGAGCGCCGGACATCCAAACGCTTTTGCCGAAAATCAGCACTTTCATAGGCGATTCTCCGATTGTTGCCCACAACCTTTCGTTGGATATGGGTTTTTTGCAGCAGCGCTATGGCATCCTGCGCGGCAATACCCGCATCGACACCTATGATCTTGCGTCGGTCATGGTGCCGAATGCCCCTCGTTATAATCTGCACAGCTTATCGCAAGAAGCTGGGATTACGCTGGAAAATGCCCACCGCGCCTTAGAAGATGCCCGTGCCGCTGGATTGCTTTATTGGTGGCTGTGGCAAAAAGTGCTTACGCTCCCGCACGGCACGTTGCAAGAAATTATCAGCGCTTCACGCGATCTTGATTGGGACGCAAGCGCAGTCTTTACCGCCGCGCTAAAGGAGAGTAAAACCTCCACCCGCGATCAACAAGCAGCCTCAAACGGCAATATTTTCCCGTCGTTCAACGACGATGTTCAGCCACTTCATCCGCACGAACACCATCAAAAAGTCGATGTCGCCACTGCAACCGCACTCGTGGATGAAGGGGGTAAGCTGGCACAAACCTTACCCGATTATGAACAACGTCCGCAGCAAATTGAGATGACCCGCGCCATCACAGAAGCGTTTAACGATGGGCATCCACTTCTCGTTGAAGCAGGTACCGGGGCAGGCAAATCCATCGCGTATCTTATCCCGTCGATTTTATGGTCAACAACCAATGATGAACGGGTGGTTATTTCCACCTATACCCTAAACCTACAAGACCAACTCATCAATAAAGACCTGCCGATTTTACGGGCGGCATTAAAGATGAATTTCACCGTCGCCGTGATGAAAGGGCGCAGCAATTATCTCTGCCCACGCCGTTTGGCGACTTCCCGGCGGCGACCCCCGACAAGCGTAGTGGAACTGCGAACACTCGCAAAAATTTTGGTGTGGTTGTTAGAGAGCAAAACGGGGGATCGTAGCGAGATTAATTTACGCGGCCCAGTAGAAAATACCGTTTGGCAGCGCTTAAGCGCCCAGGATGAAGGCTGCACCCTCAATCGATGCGAAACATCGATGCAAGGCATTTGCCCCTTCTACAAAGCGCGTAAAGCCGCCGAAACCGCCCACTTGGTCATCGTCAATCATGCCCTGTTGATCGCCGATGCCATGACGGAAAATCGTGTGCTGCCCGATTATCGTTATGCCATCATTGATGAAGCCCATCAGCTTGAAGATGCGACCACCAGCAGCTTAACCTTTCACATTGATGCCCAAGCCCTTTCCAGACGATTGGCCGATCTTGGCAATGCGAATCGCGGGTTACTCGGTGAACTGCTCCAGACCGTGCGAGGCCATGCGTCCGAAAAAGAACAGCGCAAGTTAGATGCCTTCGTCGGCGCAATTAGCGAAGCCACTACACTGATGGATGTGCATGTGCAGCGTTTCTTCGAGAATACTTACAACTTTTTGCTGGAAGCAGGCGGTGGGCGCAGCGAATATGTAACGCTGATTCGGATAGATCATGCCGGGCGCAGCAAAAACACCTTCTCGCGCTTACAATCCGCTTGGAACACGCTGGATGAATTTTTTGAGGTTATCAGCATCGCCATGTATCGCCTTACAGGGGTACTTGGCAAAATGTCACAACTCAACATTCCCGGTTATGACGATCTCAGCAGCAGCACAGAAACCGCCGCCCGTTATCTTGAAGAAATTCGCACCCAGCTTAAACGTTTTGCAGTTGAAGCTGATACCAATTTCGTGTATTGGGCGGGTGTGGGCGCTGGCTCAGACAACCCGACCATTCATGCTGCACCGATTCATATTGGCAGTATGATGGAAAAGTATCTCTGGAATGAAAAAGAATCGGTCATCCTGACCAGTGCGACACTTCGTTCTAATGAAAATTTCGATTTCATCCAAGACCGCCTCCATGCCACAAGTGTGAAAACATTGGAAGTAGGTTCGCCCTTCAACTATCGAGAGTCCACGCTAATTTATGTCCCAAATGACATTCCAGAGCCAAATGACCGTCAAGGGTATCAAAAAGCCCTTGAGCGAGGGATTATTGACCTTGCAACGGCACTGGATGGGCGTGTCCTCGTCTTATTCACCAGCTATACACAGCTCCGCCAGACATCGCAAGCCATTACACCCCGACTCGCGTTAGGCAATATCGCGGTATACGATCAAAGTGAAGGATCAAACCGCCAAACGCTGTTGGATGGGTTTAAATCCAACCAGAAAGCGGTTTTGATGGGGACAAAAAGTTTTTGGGAAGGCATTGATATTCCCGGCGATTCATTGAGTGCACTCATCATTACCCGCCTACCCTTTGCCGTACCGACAGACCCTATTTTCGCGGCGCGTTCCGATTCTTACAGCGATTCATTTAATGATTATGCGCTTCCCGATGCCATTTTGCGCTTCCGGCAGGGATTTGGTCGCCTGATTCGCACCCGCACAGATCGCGGGGTCGTGACCATCTTCGACAGCCGAATCATCAATAAACGTTATGGCGCGAGTTTTCTGGAGGCACTGCCCGATTGTACAACCCGCAGCGGCACGCTCGATATGCTGGCGAGTGCCGCTAAAAACTGGATTGACCAACCCAAATCATAAACCAAAATGATTCGAGAGGAGTTTTGATGCGAACACCTGCCGGCAAAGAATGTCGCCATTATTATGCAGATTTTTATCGGGGGCGGAATGTGCAGGAATGCCGCCTTGCGAAAGAAAATCCAGAGTCGATGCGCTGGAGACCCGTTGATTGTTCACGCTGCCCGGTTCCAGATATTTTGAACGCAAATGCGAGTCAGAATCTTGAACTTAAGCTGACGATTAAACCACGTCTGCTGGGTTTAGGCCGCCAAGTCGTGGTCAGTGCTTCATGCGCCAAACATCGTATCCCAATTGAGGATGCTTACGTCGGCTGTCCGAAGTGCAATGCCGAGCGCCCCGGCCTAGACATCTTCCGCAAAGCCTTAGATCAAATCGAAGATGATTAAAGCGATTTTGCTCGATCTTGATAATACCCTCATCGCTAACCCCGATCATCTTTTCGCGCCCGCCTATCTGGGTTTAGCCGAAGAATTTTTTGAGGAGCGTTGGCGGTTTTCCGGTTACTCGCAAGTACTCGTTAATACGATGCGCGAGATGATGGGGCATCGGGATATGCTGCGCTCAAATATCCAAGTCGCTTTAGACGTGATCAAAAATGAAACGGAGCGCTCCCAGTCCGAAATTTGGCAGACGACGCGAGATTTTTATCATGAGTCCTATCCCTCGCTCAAATCCTGCGTGACCCAAGTGGAAGGCGGCGCGGAATTAATCGCCATCTTAAAAGCGCACGATTATAAGGTGATTATCGCCACTAATCCGGTTTATCCAGCGGAGGCGATTCGGCAACGGCTCATTTGGGCAGGTCTAAACGACGATTTCTCGTATTACGCCCTCGTCACGCACAGCGAAAATATGCACTTCACCAAACCCAGCTCAGCCTACTATGCCGAAATTCTTGGTAGAGTGGGTGTTGAACCAGATGAGGTCGTCATGGTCGGCGATAGCATCCGTAACGACATCATTCCGGCAGCAGCACTTGGCCTGCATAGCTATCACATCAAAACCGAAGAAAGCCCTTATTTTGGTGGGACGCTTCAGCAATTTTCTAGTTTGGTCAAAGATGAAGGCTGGCTGGAAAGCCTAATCCCTCTACAACTCGTCCCCTCCATGATCGAACCGCAGCTTCGTGGGAACGTCGGGGCATTGTTCGGTATGTTAGAAGGCGTAAAACCGCATTTTTGGATGCAGCACCCCGATCCGAATGAGTGGTCGATCCTGCAAATCGTCTGCCACCTGCTGGAAAGCGAAGAAACCGTTCAACGCCCCCGCCTCAAGCAAATTCTGACGGAAAACAATCCCTTCTTATCAGAGTCTAAGCAACCCCCCGGCCCAGAAGCAGCTCCGTGTGATGAAGAAGGCTACCATGCCGCCCGCGATTTCGTCCGAGTCCGAAGTGAAACGATTGACTTTTTACGTTACCTCTCTGCTGAAGATTGGATGCGCCCGGCACGGCACAGCATTTTTGGCCCCACAACTTTGTTGGAAATGGCGCACTTCACCGCACAACATGACCGCTTACACCTTAAGCAGCTTTGCCGGACACTCGGCAAATGCACTTGAGAATAAACAAACAACTTTCCAACAAATAATTGAACCAAAAGTTCGAGTTTAGCAACCTCTGCCAAAGTCGCTTTGAGCGCATCCGACGATATGATAAGATTTCTTTGAAAGGGAAAAATGAACACTATGAAGGACTTGTGACTGTGTTAAACGGAAACGGCAAAACGGCGATCAGCCTATTAACCATTGAGCCGCCTTCATGGACGGGCGATTTACTGAATTACCTTAAAGATCACGGTTATGATGTGACCATGATGACTTCGTTAGATGACGAGTTAAAGTTTTTGAAAGAACACTCACCCGATGCAGTGATTACGGTTAATCCTGTAGGCAGTCAACATTTCTTCCAAAGCATCAGGGCGCATACGCCGCATCCCCTACTCGTTCTCGTCACCGATAATTTTACTGGCGATTTACCTTATGAAACTGCCGACGCAGTGCTGCCGCCCACACCCCATTACGTGGACTGCCAGTTACAAATGCTGCTTCATCTTCGCGCCGAAAACGAAGCGCTTCATAAGCAAAACCTCGCCTTAAATGAGGAGGTTAAAAAACTTAAAGAGGAGGTGATTCAGCGCAAACGCACCAACAATGAGGTGGAACTTCTGAAGAATGCCATTGTGCATAATATTTCACATGAACTCAAAACGCCCTTACTCCAAGTGAAAGCAGCGGTCTCAATGATCGCTGAGGATTTAAAAGATAATCAACTGAGTCAGCTTGCTGTAAACGCGACAGCACGTCTGGAAATTCTTGTCAAAAATGTCACCTTGTTGGGCAGCAGTCTCGATATTAACCTCGGTCCCGTCATCATCCGGGATGCCATCGAATATGCCCGGCGCAATTTAGGGCGTGTATGGGAACATCGTGAAGATGCCACACGCATCAAAGTGCATATTGCCGATCATTTGCCGCCGCTGCTGGCTGATAAACAGGCGATTAGCACGGTGCTTCAACTCTTGATGGATAATGCCCTTAAATTCAGCAAGAAAGACATCGAAGTCCGGGCAGAAGTCCAAGGCGATCATGTCAAAGTCTCTGTGTGTGATAACGGGATTGGTATCGCTAAAGACCAATTGGATGCCATTTTCGAGATGTTTTACCAAGTGGATAGCTCGTCTACCCGTCGCTATGGAGGCATGGGGGTCGGACTGGCAATTGTGCGGATTATCCTAGAGCGCCATAACACCCAAATTGAAGTCGATAGCAAAGTGGATGAAGGGACGACATTCTCATTTATGCTCAAACGCTTTGATATTTGATCTGATGAAGGCTGTTATTCTACTGCATGTGGTCTCTACCCTGTTGATGGTCGGGATCATCTGGTTTATCCAAATTGTGCATTATCCCCTTTTTAACCGCATCGGCGGTGATGTGTTCATGGCTTATGAGGCCGCGCATACGACTCTTGTGACCTGGGTTGTGATGCCGTTGATGCTAGTAGAGTTGGTCACGGCGCTACTGCTCGCGGTGCAGCCTATATCAGGGATTTCTCCCATCGTTTTTTGGCTTGGGCTAATTTTGGTAACGGCTATTTGGCTGTCCACGCTTTTTCTCCAAGTCCCGCAGCATTCTCGCCTATCACTCGGTTTTGATGAAACCGCTTATCGCGCATTAGTGACCTCTAATTGGATTCGCACCATTGCATGGAGTTTGCGCGGCTTACTCGTTATTTTCATGTTGGCAAAGCTGCTCGATGTGGCTTCGTGATAAAGGCAGGGGCTTCCACCGACTGAGACAGTATGAGATGATGCCCCATCTCAAAACACAGACGTTGTTGGTTAAATATTTTACGTGGCAACCTATTTGCCACAACCCCATATATTCCGTTATTAAAGTGCCTCGATTGGCTCAATTACCGAGCTTTACGCCTCGTGCAATGCGCCAATTGAATGAATGGAAGTATAGCGCCAATGGTTTCAATCTGCAAGATTTTCTACGCCTTATATCCCCCTATCTAAAGCTAGGGGCTTTACGGCGTTTTTCGGTAAAAGTTTTTAGTTCATCTTTTTTAGTAAGGACAAAGTTTTCTCTTACACCTTGCTTTGACTAAAAACTAATCACTATGAACTGCGTAACTTCTAAATTTGAGGGTTTACGCGATTGATTCGTTTTGTAGGGACGACTCACCGCATTGATGTGTGCGCCCTTGCCGGGAACGACTTATGTGTCGTTCCCTACGATATACCAATTCAGGACTTTCGCTTACCTCACCCCCCGGCCCCCTCTCCAAGTATTGGAGAGGGGGAGAAAAACGCATCTTGAAGTCCCCTCTCCATGCAATGGGGAGGGGATTTAGGGGTGGGGTA
>DAOTTO010000037.1:0-6865 GCA_034437895.1 Anaerolineae bacterium
TTACCCCACCCCTAAATCCCCTCCCCATTGCATGGAGAGGGGACTTCAAGATGCGTTTTTCTCCCCCTCTCCAATACTTGGAGAGGGGGCCGGGGGGTGAGGTAAGCGAAAGTCCTGCAACAAAAAGGGCGTACCCAGATAAGTACGCCCACTCGTTGCTCATCGCTCGTTACTCATAACTTAGCAAGCACTACAGCGCCAAGCGCATCGGATTTTCCAGCAGGGCTTTAAGCGCCTGCAAATACGCCGCGCCTTCTGCGCCATCGCTGACGCGGTGATCGACGCTAATCGTGATCTTCACACGCTCACCCACACCGAGCGTCCCATCGGCTTTTACAACCGGGACTTTCTTGCCTGTGCCGATAGCGATAATACCCGCTTCCGGCGGATTGATGATGGCGATGAAGTGTTCGACATCAAACGGCCCCAGATTGCTAGTCGTGAAGGTCGCGCCTTGAATATCTTCCGGCTTCACTTTGCCTTCACGGGCGCGTCCGATCATCTCTTTATTATGCACCGCGAGGACGCTCAGGGCGGTTTTATCCGCATCTCTAGCGACGACATTAATCAGCCCGCCGTTAGGCAGCGCGACAGCAATCCCGATATTGATGCGCTTGTGGCGGACAAGTTTATCGCCATAGTAATGCGTGTTCAAATTCGGATACTTTTGCAAGGTGAGCGCCGCCGCCTTAACGATCAAATCATTGACGCTGATCTTGATGCCTTCCGCCGCGAGACTGGCATTGAGTTGTTCACGCAGCGCCATCATCGGCGCGATGTCGATTTCGGTGGTTACATAAAAATGCGGGATTTGCTGCTTGCTCTCAATCGTGCTGACAGCGATACGGGCGCGCATCCGGGAAATGTCGATGATTTCTACATCCGCGCCTTCTGGCAGTTTGCGGGTAGGCGCTGCGGCGATGCCTGATGGCGCAGTGGTTGTTGCGACTGGCGCTTGCACCGCCGGAATAAGCTGTGTCGCCTCGGCATCCGCCGGATTAAATTTCTCAACATCGGCCTTGACGATGCGTCCGCTGGGGCCGCTGCCTTGCACAAGTGCAAGATTGATGCCTTTGTCGGCGGCGATATTCCGAGCGAGCGGCGAAGCCTTTACGCGCCCATCTTCCGTCACAGAAGCAGACGCGGCGGCAGGGGCAGCATGACCATTGGTGGCGGCAGCTTCTACAGGTGCGGCAGCTTGCGCCGTCACAGGGGCAGCAGGAGCAGCGGCAGCCCCGCCGGATTCACCCGCCGCGCCAATAGTGGCGATTTCCGCCCCTTCTTTAAGTTCATCGCCGGGTTTAGCATTCAATTTTAGAATTACGCCACTGGAAGGGGCTTCCACTTCGACAGTGGCTTTATCCGCTTCCACTTCCGCGACAATATCCCCGCTGTTGACCGCATCCCCGACATTTTTCAGCCAGTTCAGCAGTGTTCCATCCATCGTTAACTTAATCGCTTCGCTCATAACATCCCTCTCAAATCACTAGAGAAGTTCTACAAATTCATCAACAGTAAGCCCAGCATCACGGATAATACGGCGCAGTGTCCCTTTAGCAATTTCTCGCCGCTCTGGCACAACTGTTTTTGCATAAGGCTCATCTCTACGCAAATTAATGTGACTGCCCGTTTGACCCGTAATTTTAAAGCCGATTTTCTTCAATGCGTTAACACATTCTCGGCTGGAAATAAGCGGCAGCTTCGTCATACTTGGAATACTGCAATCGGCAAAAGATCATCTGGGATGACTTCATTATGCACATTCGCATCTTCGATCCATAAAGCAATCGCATCTTTGATATTTTCCAGCGCTTCCTCTTGCGTTGCGCCATCGCTGCCACAACCAGGCAAACTCGGACATTCCGCTATCCAGACACCATCTTCATCCTGATACAAAATGACCTGTCGCATTAGAGAATCCCTTTGACCGCATCCACCACTTTTTGCGCGTTGGGCAGCGCCATCAATTCGATCTCGCGGGCATAGGGCAGCGGCAAGTCCATCGCGCTCACGCGTTTGATCGGCGCGTCCATATAATCGAACATATTTTCCTGAATTTGCGCGGCGATTTCGCTACCGAAGCTGTACATCGGAAGCGATTCCTCCACGATGACGCAGCGGTTGGTCTTTTTAAAGCTCTCGAACACCGCTTCCATATCGAGCGGACGCAGCCAGCGCAAATCCACGACTTCGCATTCTATGCCCTCTTTAGCGAGGATGTCCGCCGCTTGCAGCGACCATTCCACGCCCCGCGCATACGTCACCAGCGTGACATGCTTGCCTTCACGCTTTACATCACTTTTGCCAATTGGCAGTACGAGGTCGGCATCATCGGATACGGGACCCGGCTTGGGATACAGCGCGATGCTTTCCGTAAACAATACCGGATTATCGTCGCGGATGGCAGCCTTTAACATGCCTTTGGCATCGGCGGGTGTAGCGGGACACGCCACGTACATGCCGGGGAAGTGCGCGAAGATCGGTTCGGGCGTGTGCGAATGAGTGGCGGTGGCTTGATTGCCCCAACCGGATGCCGCACGGATGACCAACGGCACGCGGAACTGCCCATCAAACATATAATGGACTTTAGCGGCGTGATTGACAATCGCATCCAGCGCTAAAAACGCAAAGTTAATCGTCATCATCTCCGCGACGGGACGCAAGCCCGCCATCGCCGCGCCGACAGCGACACCCGCAATCGCCATTTCGCTGATCGGCGTATCTTTAACGCGCCGCGAACCAAATTCTTCTAACAGCCCCTGCGTAACGCGGTGTGTCCCTTGCCAAACACCGACTTCCTCACCCATCACAAAAACGCGCTCATCTCTGAGCATTTCCTCGTGGAGCGCCTGCCGCAGTGCCTCACGCATCGGGATATTTTTTACAGCCATAAATTACTCCTGCTCATCCTTGGGCGTTTCGGTCAGCGTTTCAGGTGAAATCACGGTGATATAGCCTGAAAAGCGGATAAAATCCCCTGCATTATAAGTCAACAATTGTTTAATACCCTGCACAATCATCGTCGCGGCAATATTCGCATCATGAATTTGTTTGCCGCCTGTTGGAATCTGTTCGATTAATTCGAGCAACTTGTCGGTAACAGGAGGTGTTTCATTGGCGACAAGAAAGCGTTTTTGCAAATAGCGCGTTTGCTCTACTGCTATCGCAGCAGGTAAGGGCGACATGAATGTTTGTGAGCGCGTTACACTTGCTAGAAATTCCCTCAAAACCTGCCGACTAATCCACAATTCTGTATCGTTTTCCCACAAGTCTTTCAGCAGACTCAGCGTTTGTAGATGTAATGGTGCGGTGCTTATATTGGCACGAAGTAAAAAATTCGTGTCCAAGAAAACAGGTTGTTGGAAATCAACGTGCGTCGTCGCCATACATTTCCTCACGCCGGAAAGTTAATCCGGCAGGCCATGGACCTAAGTCATTCACTGGGAAATCCAAAGGAGGCCGCTTGCCTTTGGGATAAACCGTCGTTTCATGAAGCGCAGTTTTTACCGCTGCCTGTACCAGCTCGCGCAGCATCTCCCGCAGTTCATCGACGGTCATCTCGGCTACGCGCTGGTTGGGCTGTGTGTTGGCTGCCATTGGCTTAATCACTCCACATAGACGTTGCGAATGAGTTCTTCATAGCCTGGTTCGGGACTGTTGAGCGCGAATTCAACCGATTCCTGCACGACTTTAAGGGCGTTTTCACGCAATTTATCGAGTTCCGGCTGAATTTTACTATCTTCACTCAACAAGCGTTTTTTTAAGAGCGTGATCGGGTCTTTGTTCTCCATCCACTCGTGGAGTTCATCTGCTAGGCGTTTATCATAAGAGCGATCAGAAACGCCGTGACCGCGATAGCGATATGTCATCGATTCAATCAGCACCGGGCCGTTGGTGCGGGCATAATCCACCGCCTCTTTAACACATTCATACACCGCCACCACATCCTGACCATCCACGCGCCCCATATCTTTCATATCATAAGCAATCGCGCGTTTGTGGAGTTCTGTTTGTTTGCTGGCATCTTCAAGGAGCGTTCCCATCGCCACCAGATTATTTTCGATAATCCAGACAACGGGTAAATCCCATACAGAGGCGATATTGGCGGATTCGTGGAAGTAGCCATTGTTGGTCGCGCCGTCACCCACGAAGGAAATCGTCACTTCATCGGTGTTGTTGTAGCGCGAGGCCAATGCGATTCCGGCTGCCAGCGGCAGATGACCGCCGACGATGGCATAGCCGCCCCAGAAGTTGTGTTCGCGGGAAGCAAGGTGCATCGAACCGCCTTTGCCGCCACTGGTGCCATCGACCTTGCCCATCATCTCTGCCATGATCCTGTTGGCATCTACGCCGCGTGCCAACGCAATCCCATGATCGCGGTAAGCAGTGATGACATGATCGCGTTTAGTGATCGCTGCTAACGCGCCAACTCCGGTGGCCTCATGCCCGCTGTAGAGATGCAAATACACGCCGGTGATCTTTTTCTCTCGATACAATTCATCGCAGCGCGTCTCGAACTCGCGGATCAACACCATCTGATAATACCAATCAAGCAGGGTTTCCTTGCTGATCGATTCTCTACTTTCTTTAGTTTTTTTGCGTATTTGTGGCAACGTCTGTTTCCTTCCTCGCTACGACACAGGACTAAGCCGTGTACTGAGTAAAAAATCAAGCATCAACATACATTAGAATATGCCCGATGTGAATTAAGAGGGGCATCATTAAACATCAGAAAAAGGCATTTATTACAGGGTATAGATACCGGGCAAACTGCCCACTTTTCTAGTTTACCTTATCAGCCAACGGTTTCCAAACCTCATCCCTTGCTGCCGCCGCGTCCCAACGTAAGCCAGCCACGCTCCACCGCCCGCGCTTCTTCCACTGCGATAAAAATTTCGGGATTGATGGCCCGTGCTTTGCCTAAAATATGCGGTACAGCGCGTTTATCGACGACGCTCCGCAGGGTGATGACCGCGCCATCGCGGCCTTCGCCTGTGATTTCGGTCACGCCATAACCTTCTTCACGCAGCGCTAAGGCGATTTGGTGTCCACCTTGTACCGCGACTAAGTTGATGATGGCGTAACTCGTCACGAGCCGCGCTTCCAGCACCATGCCGACATAATTACCCACCGCCGCGCCTAAGCAGTACGAGATTAAATTGGCGATGTTGTTTAAATCGGAGACGACGTTGGCAATCACCACCGCAAAAACAAATGCTTCCACTACCGCCAGCACGGAGGCAAGCATCCGCTTGTTGCGGGTAATGGCAACCAAACGCAGTGTACCGACGGCATAATTCATCACACGGAAAATAAAAATGAGAACGATCAACAATAATTCATTCACGAGATTCAGCCTACACTTTGGGGAGCAATCTACGCTATTGTACTGTGGAATTGTAACACATTCAAAACGCGATGGAGGCGGCACTTGCACCTTTGAGCTACGCGCCCGCCTTGACGTTTTCAGTGTCTGCCAAAGTAGGGGAAGGTCAAAAGAGGAAAATCATGAGGAAACTCACTCTATTTTTCACATTCGTATTTACAGTAGTCACTGTAATTATAAATCAGTCACCATACTCTACGGTGACTGCACAGTCTGATATCAATTTGGGTGGAATTCGTGCCTTTGATCTTAGTGTTGATGGCAGATTACTAGTAACAGGTCATACTAATCATACTGTGCGTATTTGGAATACAGCTACCCAACAGGTTCTTGTGACAGTAGCAACATCCAATTTCGTACCAACCTCTAGTATCAGCAATGATACTAATTATCTTATCAATAGTGTACTTCAAGACATAGCTATTTCTCCCGACAACAGTAAAGTAGCAGTTAGCTTTAGTGGCGATACTTACGCCGGTATGATTCGTATCTTTGACGTATCCAGTGGGCAACTGATCTCAGAAATCCTCGCTGGAACGCAAGTGTTTGATTTAGCTTGGAAACCAGATAGTAGCCAAATTGCGGCAAAGTACGTTCTCGGCGGGTATCTCCTTGGTATATGGGGCACAAATTTCCAGCCGATAGTCCAAATTCCTATTTCATTTTCAGTAATTGGACTCGCTTGGAAACCAGACGGTACACAATTGGCTGCTGATACAGGCAATATAATTATATGGAGTACATCAACATGGCAACCTGTACTAACAATAGAAAACCCAGATCAAGGCGGCAGTAGAATATCGTGGCGACACGATGGTAGTCAACTAGCATCAGTTGGCGGGGACGGTAGTGTTTACATATTTGATAGTTCTACAGGTCAACAAATTCACACACTTCTCGGTAATTGGCAACAACCCAGACGATTAGAACTTTCTTGGAGTCTTGACGACAACTATATTGCGGTTCCTCTGCAAGGGGCTCAAATTCAAGTTTGGAATACTACCACAGGATTAGAGGCATTTAGAGTTGAGACGGGAGTACCTGTGAGTAAAGTAGCATGGGCACCAAACGGCGATGTTCTTTATGCGACAGGATCATTTACCTCCGTTCAAGTCGCCCAAACGCCTATATCACAGCCGACAGCTACACCGGGTGCTACAAACACCGAAACCGCCATACCAACTTTCACCGCAGCAACAACATCTACCGGGACAGCCATCCTTACGCCAATTTTAAATGAAACCCCAAATCCCTAATCTAAAAATCGAAGCGTAGATCGGAGTTAAAATCATGCCTCCTTTCAAGAAACGAATCTATCCATTTATCTGGCTTGTCTTTGCACTCGTCATCGTTCCTACCAGTAACAAAGGTCAAGCTCAGTCTAATGTCGCTATTTTATGCGATTCATCATTTGATACATCCGTTCTTAGTATTCCAGATGTTTTTCCGGGAACGTACTATTCAATGGTTAGTGGCATG
>DAOTTO010000038.1:0-5105 GCA_034437895.1 Anaerolineae bacterium
GCTTCAGTGGATAACCTGAAACTGATTGTGCGCTTGGAGCTGTTTTTCGTCACAACGTTAAAACATAACCGCTTGGTGAGCCTCAGCAAAGAGACCGGCTACGTGCACTTGCAGGACATGGAGTGGAGCGCAGCACGCTTGAAGTATGGCGTATCCGTCAAACTGAAAGAAGTTCCCTTTCGCGTCCAGCTATTCAAGGTCGTTGCCACAAACAGCGACATTGAGCGAGTGATTACCAATCATCCTGAAGGCTCCTTCACCACCTCTGACATTCAAGACGAGAATGTTGTGCGCTGGCAGATCGAGCAACTACATCGGGAACTGAAGCAATTAACCGGTTCGGAAAAATACGAATGTCGCAAGGCGCGTTCTCAGCACAATCATCTGGCCTGCTATGATCTGGCTTGATTGTCGCTCAAGGTCAACGGTACCCAATGCGGCAAAACGCTTTATGCCGCACAGCACAATTTATTGAGCGACTTATTATGCGGGCAGAGCTACGCAATCGGCACATCCCTGCCTTTTTAACCGCCTAAAACGAAAGTCCTAAATGTATCACTCTACCTTATCCGAGTAATGCCAGTCTACTCTCCTCGCTTTTACCGATTAAATCCCCTCGCCATCATATAGTAGGCCTCGTTCCAGCGCAGTTCATTTTTGAAGTCGTGCAAGCGCGTGTCGTGATTGATCGGTAAAAACTCAATCCCTGCCATATCTGCATAATCGGAGAGATGTTCATCGGTTAAGGCTTGGCTAAAACCGGTATGATGTGCGCCCCCCGCATAAATCCAGGCGGCAGCCCCAACTTTAAGATCAGGCTGCGGAATCCACAATGCCCGTGCAACAGGTAACTTGGGCATGGCTTCATCCGCCGTGACGACATCAACGCTGTTCACGATGAGGCGGAAGCGGTTGCCCATATCGACCAACGACGCATTAATCGCCGCGCCAGCCGCTGTATTAAAAACCAGTCGCGCCGGATCCGCTTTGCCGCCAATCCCCAGCGGATGCACTTGCAGACTTGCTTTGCCATCGGCAATCGACGGGCAAAGTTCCAGCATGTGTGCGCCCAGCACCTTCATTCCTGATGGGCTAAGGTGATAGGTGTAATCCTCCATAAAAGACGTACCGCCCGTTAACCCGCTGCTCATGACCTTCATCGCCCGCACCAGCGCCGCTGTTTTCCAGTCGCCTTCTCCAGCAAAGCCGTAACCGTCTGTCATCAAGCGCTGCGGTGCGAGGCCGGGAAGCTGGACGAGGCCGTGCAAATCTTCAAACGTCGTAGTAAAGGCTTTAAAGTGACCATTTTCCAAAAAGCTGCGTAGACCCAGTTCGATTTTGGCGGCCTCACGCACAGAAGCATGGCGTTGACCACCCACGCGCAAATCGTCAGCAATTTGATATGTGTCCTCATAACTCTGGACAAGTTGAGAAATCGCAGAGTCGGAAGCGGCCTGAATGTGCGCCACAAGGTCGCCCACGCCATAACCCGACACTTGATAGCCCAGCCTTAGCTGCGCTTCAACTTTGTCGCCTTCCGTCACAGCAACCGAGCGCATGTTATCGCCAAAGCGGGCAATCCGCGCATCGTGCGAATCAGCCCATGCACAGGCAGCGCGTGACCACACACCGAGTCGTTCTTGAACTTCCGGGTCGCGCCAATGCCCTACGACGACTTTACGGTTCATCCGCATTCGGCTGACCATAAACCCAAATTCGCGGTCTCCATGCGCCGCTTGATTAAGGTTCATAAAGTCCATATCAATCTCTGACCAGGGGATGTCCTGATTATATTGCGTATGGAGATGCGCCAGCGGTTTTTGCAGCACCTTCAGCCCGGAAATCCAATTTTTGGCAGGCGAAAAGGTGTGCATCCATGTGATGATACCGACGCAGTTCGCGGCTGCATTGGCCTCAAGACAAATGCGATAAATTTCTTCCGGGGTGGTGAGGACAGGCTTAAAGATCACTTGCGTTGGGATTGCTGGCGCATCATGCAAGGTGGCGGCAATTTCACGCGAATGCGCGGCGACTTGTGCCAGCGTTTCTGGGCCATAAAGATGTTGGCTACCCGTCAGAAACCAGACTTCATACTGATTAAGATCAATCATTCTAAAAATACCTTTCTATAAAAATTTATTGTCCGTAGACATTTTGATAGCGATCATAAAGGCGGTCAATATCGGCCTGATTAATGAGCAGCGGTGTGCCGATTTGAAGCGCTGTCCACACAATCGCGGCGTTATCCTCCGTCATAACGGCTGCTTTAACGGCGGCTTCTGCGGTGCCACCTGTCGCAAAAACTCCATGATTTTGCAGCAAACAGGAAGGGCTGCGGCTGTCTTTCAGCGTATTCACGACCACTTGACCAATTTCCTCGCCGCCGATTAAGGCAAATCCGCCGCACGGAATCGGGCCGCCGAATTCGTCCCCCATCGCGGTGGTGATACACGGAATCTCATGTCCAAGAATGGCAAAGGCCGTTGCATAACGGGAATGGGTGTGGACGATGCCGTTGACCTGCGGGATATGGCGGTAGACATAGCAGTGCGAGGCGGTATCTGACGAAGCCTTATAATCGCCTTCAACGATTTCGCCGTCTAAATTGACGACGACCATATTTTCCGGCGTTAGGTCTGCGAATTTGATCCCGCTGGGCTTGATGACGACCAACCCACTTTCGGGATCACGCGCACTGATATTGCCGCTCGTCCATGCGACAAGATGATTGTTCGGTAATTCGGCGTGGAGTTCACACACGATTCTACGGAGGGCAGGCAAAAGCATACTGGGTCTCCTTGCATTGGCATAAAGTGAAAGATTAGCCGCAAAGGTGCAAAGAACGCAAGGATTTGCAAAACATTTTAACGCAAAGGCGCAAAGAATGCAGAGAATCGCAAAGAGAATGAATTGGGAACACAGCCATACTATGCCCCCACTTATTGCTCATTACTTGTTACTCAGCACTCAGCAATTCCCTAATTACTCTTTTGTGGGATATGCGGGATGAGCCAGCCGAGGAAGGCTTCTTCTGATCTTGTTTGCATCAAGACGCGACCCGGCCCCGTCAGACCGCAAATCAGCCCTTCACCGCTCAGTACCGTTGACTTCCAGCCACCGACACGCTTGACCTCGAATTGAACGCTCTCATCAAAGCCGACAATATGCCCCGTATCGACGTTATAACGCTGTCCAGGCGCGAGTACCCGTTCTTCTAACGCGCCATAACTACAGATCAAGACCGTTCCCGCGCCGGAAACACGCAGCAGAATCAAACTCCCGCTGCCAAAAAATCCCTTCGCGCCGCCCCATTTGGTATCGGTGACGACTCCGTTTTCTGAGGCGACATAAGCACCACTTTGCAGCAGGAAGTTTTTACCGTTGGTGATTTCTATCGTTTTCATGTCACCGGGGAGGGCAGGGGCGAGGGTGACTTCGCCGCCGGATGCCGGGGCAGTATACGTATTTACAAAGAAACTCTCGCCGACGACCTTGCGTTTAAGGCCGCCGAAAAAGCCGCCTTCTGCTTTGGTTTCGATGTTCACGCCATCGCTAAAGCTGACCATCGCGCCGGATTCCACACGAATGTTTTCACTTGGGTCTAAAGTAACAACGGCTAATGAAGATGAGGGTTGGTGTTTGATCTGCACGTCCATGTTTTTGTGCTCCTTTTGGGATGGGTTAAGCGAGGCCGCCTAGAAACAAAACTGTCCGACAGTCTCATCTCCATTATAAACCCAATTCCTGATGTCTCACTGTTGCAGATGGTTTTGAGACATGGTATCATCTGAAATAGATCAATTGATACTTTGTCTCATTAAAAATGATATTGGAGAAATCAACCTATGAATGTTCCATTCAAAAATTCGGGACGACTACTTCTTGGCTGTTTGCTGTTAACAGGTGTAATTTCGGCGAATGCCCAAGACGATGGACTAAAAATTGTGACGACGACCAGCCTTATTGCCGATGTGGTGCAGAATGTGGTGGGTGATTTGGCAACAGTGACGAGCATTATCCCGGCAGAGACAGACGCGCACAGCTTTTCTCCCTCACCCCGCGATGTCGCTATGATTGCCGAGGCAGATGTCGTGTTCATCAACGGGGCATCTCTTGAAGAAGGCCTGTTAGAAATCCTCGAAGAAAATTCGCCTGTCACGCCAATTGTGGTTTCTAACGGAATCGAAATCTTGGGCGGCGGTCACGAGGATGAACATGCCGAAGGTGTAGAAGCTACCGAAGAGGCTAATCATGAACACGCCGCAGCCGAGATAATCGGGGTGTTAGGCGTAGATGCTATTTGTGATGTAAGCGAGCATGAGGAAGAAGCCGAAGGTGAGCATGAACACGGCGGCTGCGATCCGCATGTTTGGACGAATCCGGCAAACGTTATCATCTGGACGCAAAATATCGCCGCCGCACTTTCCGAAGCTGACCCGGACAATGCCGAAATATACGCCGCCAATGCCACAGCTTATATCGCGGAGTTAGAAGCGCTGATGACCGAAATTGACGTACTTGTGGCGATGGTTCCAGTTGAGCAGCGCATCTTGGTGACTAATCATGACTTTTTAGCGTATTTTGCTCACGCGTATGAATTTGAAATTGTAGGCACTGTGATTCCGAGTATTTCAACGGCTACTGAAGTTTCGCCGCAAGATATTGTCAGCCTTGTAGAGACAATTGAAGCCGAAAATGTCCGTGCGATTTTTGCTGAAAATGTGGCGAATACAGCATTAGCGGAAACTGTCGCCGAAGAAATAGGTTATCCAGTGGCTGTTATTGGGCTTTATAGTGATGCCCTGAGCGCTCCTGATGGCGTTGCCGCGACGTATCTGGATTACGTCCGTTACAACGCAGCCGCAATTGTAGATGCGCTTATAGGCGAGGTAAATTGATTTAAGACAAGAAAAGACCAACACAAACCGCAAAGGTGCAAAAGTAAATTCGCGAAAAAAGACTGAAAATCATTGAACCACAGAGGACACAGAGATGACAGAGACTTAAATTCAAATCCTTGGTGGTTCAAAAAATTAAATGACTTTCATGGTTTTAGGTCTATTGCTTGCATCCTTGACAACTATTCTCAAATCGTGTTATAAATA
>DAOTTO010000039.1:0-21188 GCA_034437895.1 Anaerolineae bacterium
ATTTGAGTAACAACACATTCTTCGGGGAAATTCCAGCGGATTTCGGCAACCTGACGAACTTACGTGATCTACGCCTGAGCAATAACACCTTGTTCGGTGAAATCCCTGCTTCCATCGGACAGCTTACCCGCCTCACACGGCTTGACCTGAATGAAAATACTTTCTTCGGTGAACTGCCCCCCGAGATTGGTAATCTGACCAATTTGCGTGAACTGCGCTTAAGCGCCAATACCTTGGAAGGGCAGCTTCCGGCGGAACTCGGCAATCTCGTCAGCCTCACTCGCCTCGAATTGCAGGACAATTTGCTGTCTGGAACAATCCCGCCAGAACTCGGCAACCTCACGAACCTGCGCGAACTGCGGCTTGGCTCTAACCGCATCACTGGCGAAATTCCGACGGAACTCGGCAACCTCACCCGCCTAGCTGGATTAGATTTGTTTTCAAATCAATTGACTGGGGAAATTCCGGCAGTACTCGTCAACCTCATACGGCTGCGTGGGAATGGGCTTGACGTTGGTTCCAACTGCTTGACGGCAACCGATGGAGCGCTCTTGGCTTTCTTAGAAGCAAAGAACGAAGATTGGGCGCAAAATCAAGAAAATTGCCCGGTGCAAGAAGAAGCCACCCCAGAGGCCACACCCGGCGGCTGATGACTGCTCCCTATTAGGTTTAGTTTAATAGGGGCGAGGCGCACCTTGCCCCTACCGCAATACTCGTTTTAGAATCCCATCGCCCGACCAATGATCTCTTTCATGATCTCCGTTGTGCCGCCATAAATGGTCTGCACACGAGTATCCAAATAAGCCTTCGCAATCGGATATTCCAGCATATAACCATAGCCACCATGCAGTTGCAGACATTGATCGACCACGCGCTTTTGTAACTCCGTTGTCCACCATTTTGCCATCGCCGCTTCCTCCGCCGATAGATTGCCAGCATTCAGTTCGGTAATGCAGCGATCCACAAAGACGCGCCCGATCTCGATTTCGGTCTTCATCTCTGCCAGCTTAAAGCGCGAATTCTGGAACGTGCCGATAGGCCGACCAAAGGCCTGACGTTCCTTACAATATTGAATCGTCCACTCCAGCGCTGCTTCACACGCCGCTAATGCGCCGACGGCAATGCTTAGGCGTTCCTGCGGAAGTTCAGTCATCAAATAATAGAAACCCTGACCTTCCTCACCCAATAAATTTTCCGCCGGGACTTCGACATTATTAAAATAGAGTTCGGCGGTATCCTGGGCTTTTAGCCCGATTTTTTCCAGATTGCGCCCCCGCTCAAACCCTGCCATCCCGCGCTCAATCAGAATCAGGCTGATTCCACTGTGACTTTGCTCAGGGTTAGTTTTGGCAACGGTAATCACCACATCGCTTAAGATACCGTTAGTGATAAAGGTCTTTTGCCCATTAACGACATAATGCCCATTCTGGCGGATCGCTGTCGTGCGAACTCCGGCAAGATCGCTGCCCGTATTCGGTTCAGTCATGGCGATGGCGGTGATGATCTCACCCATGACCATTTTGGGCAGAAAACGGGCTTTTTGTTCGGCGCTGCCGTAATGCAGGATATAAGGAATGGTGATGTCATTATGCAGACCAAAACCGATGCCAGACGCACCAACTTTAATCAGTTCTTCCGTCACGATGGCGTTATAACGAAAATCGACGACACCGCCGCCGCCATATTCTTCTGGCACGTTCATCCCTAAAAATCCATTTTGTCCGGCCTTGAGCCACACTTCACGGGAAACTACCCCATCTTTTTCCCATTGGTCGTGGCACGGCACAATTTCTTTTTCTACGAACCGCCGAAAAGCATCGCGGAACATGTGATGTTCGTCTTCAAAAATGTTGCGCTTCATAACTCATTTATCCTTAAAAAATGTAATCTAATCGTCGTTAGATTGATTGTATCAGATTTTGTCGATACCCCCACATTAAGCAGCGATGAAACCTGCACAAAAAATTACCCGAAAGAACCTGCGATAGATTACAATCTGATCGAAGTCGAACAAAAGAAACTTGCTGACTGCTGCAAGCTATGAGCTAAAGAGGAGGACGTATGCAAGATACACCTATTTATGGCCTGTCATCGAATGTCGCGCCCATCGAAAGCCGCGATTTAGACGCTATTCTCGCTCCCAATAACATCGCCGTGATCGGCGCGACGGAAAAAGAAGGCAGCGTAGGCCGCACCATCATGAAAAATTTGATGACCAACACCTTTGGCGGGACGATATTTCCGGTCAACCCAAAACGCCCGAATGTGCTTGGCATCAAATCTTATCCGACGATCAGCGCTGTTCCAGAAAAAGTCGATTTAGCAATCATCGTTACGCCCGCGCCAAGTGTCCCGGCACTCGTCAAAGAATGTGTTGATCTGGGGATTCCCGGCGCAATCATTATCTCCGCAGGATTTAAAGAAGTTGGCGAAAGTGGCGCGGCACTGGAACACGAGATTTTGGCGACAGCACGCGGCAAAATGCGGATTATCGGCCCCAACTGCCTCGGCGTGATGATGCCGCATCGTAATCTCAACGCGACCTTCGCTGGATCAATGGCGCGTCCCGGCAATGTGGCCTTCATCAGCCAAAGTGGGGCAATTTGTACCGCTGTATTGGATTGGAGTTTTAACGAAAACGTCGGCTTCAGCGCCTTTATCTCGATTGGCTCAATGCTGGATGTCGGCTGGGGCGATTTAATTTCTTACCTAGGTGACGATCCAAATACCAAAAGCATCGTGATTTATATGGAATCCATCGGGGATGCCCGCGCTTTCCTTTCCGCTGCCAAAGAAGTCGCCCGCGATAAGCCGATTATCGTTATTAAAGCAGGGCGCACAGAACAGGCCGCCCATGCCGCCGCTTCCCATACCGGTTCGCTGACAGGCAGTGATGAAGTGTTGGATGTGGCGTTCCGGCGGGCGGGTGTTTTGCGGGTTGACCGCATCGCAGATATTTTCTATACGGCGGAAGTCTTCGCCAAACAGCCGCGCCCTAAAGGTCGGCGCATGACGATTGTGACCAATGCAGGCGGTCCCGGTGTGCTGGCGACGGATGCGCTCATTACGGGCGAAGGGGAGATGTCAGAAATTTCACCTGAGATTATGGCGGAATTGAATGCCTTCCTACCCTCGGCTTGGAGCCACAATAACCCGATTGATATTCTAGGCGATGCCGATCCGCAACGTTACGCGAAGGCGCTTGAAATCGCCGCCAAAGACCCGAATACCGATGGCTTACTCGTCATCCTCACGCCGCAAGATATGACGGATCCCACGCGTACAGCGGAAGAACTCAAACAGTATGCTGATCTCGGCGGAAAACCTGTTTTGGCAAGCTGGATGGGCGGTGCCAGCGTCCGTGCTGGAGTTGAAATCCTCAACCGCGCCAATATCCCCACATTTGAGTATCCCGATACTGCCATGCGGATGTTCAATTATATGTGGCGCTATAACTACAATCTCGCCTCGATCTATGAGACACCCGCCCTCCCCAGCGACTCTGAAGATGATACGCCGAACCGTGCTTTAGTCGATCAGATTATCCAGAAGGCACGGCAAACCGGACGCACAATCCTTACGGAAGATGAATCCAAGCAAGTCTTAGCCGCCTATGGCATTCCCGTCGTCCCGCAAGACATCGCCACAACCGAAGAGGATGCCGCGAAATCCGCTGATAAATTCGGCTATCCCGTCGTCGTTAAAATCCATTCGGAGACGATCACCCATAAAACTGACGTAGGCGGTGTGATCTTAAATCTGCAAAATGCCGATGAAGTCAAGGATGCCTTCCGCCGCATTCAAGCCGCCGTCGCGGAAAAAGCCGAGCCATCGGATTTTCTGGGTGTCTCGGTGCAGCCGATGGTCAAAATGGAGGGCTATGAATTGATCGTCGGCAGCAGCATTGACCCGCAGTTTGGGCCAGTCCTGTTATTCGGTTCCGGCGGCACATTAGTCGAAGTATTTAAGGATCGTGCGCTCGGCCTGCCCCCGCTGACGACCACCCTCGCGCGTCGTATGATGGAACAAACGAAAATTTATGAGGCGCTCAAAGGTATTCGGGGTCGTCCACCTGTTGACCAAGCCGCGCTGGAAAAAATCATGGTGCGCTTCAGCCAAATCGTAACCGAACAGCCTTGGATTAAAGAGATGGACATCAATCCGCTGCTGGCCTCACATGAACGACTTTTGGCGTTGGATGCGCGAGTTGTGCTGCACGATGCAAGCATCACGGAAGATCAACTGCCGCGCACAGCCATTCGGCCTTACCCGACACAATACATCACACCTTGGGAATCCGACGACCAAACAGCCTTTAGTATTCGTCCCATCCGTCCCGAAGACGAGCCGCTGATGGTGAAATTCCACGAGACGCTTTCGGAAAATACGGTTTACATGCGTTACTTCTCGCAGATGCAGCTTCAGCAGCGTATTTCGCACGAGCGCCTGTCGCGGGTATGTTTTATTGATTATGACCGCGAGATGATTCTGGTAGGCACACGTAAAAGCCCCCAAAATGGCGAAAGTGAAATCTTAGGGACAATGCGAATTTCCCGCTTACCAGGGCGCAATGATGCCGAATTTGGAATGCTGATAAGTGACAGCTATCAAGGACACGGACTCGGCAAAGAACTGCTGCTGCGCTCCCTAGATTATGCCCGTGCGGAAAAACTCGCCCATATCGTCGGTTATATCCTGCCAGAAAACGAGCGGATGCTGGCGCTGTGTAAGGAACAAGGCTTCACTTTTGAGAAGATGGACAGTGGTTATATCCGTGCTAGTTTAGCGCTTTAATCAACGTTGGTCGTAGGGAATCCCACTGCGAATTATCCTGCGGCTTGTTCCCGCGTGACCAACAGCGGTTGATGCCTTAATTTTATTCGTAGGGGCGACTCGGCGAGTCGCCCCTATATGATTCTTTACTTGCCGAGGCGTTTCTTCAATTCCGCCGTCAGCGCGGGGATGATTTTATAAATATCCCCCACCAGGCCATAACGGGCTAATTTAAAGATCGGCGCTTCACCATCTTTATTGATCGCTACGATGATTTTACTAGTACGCATCCCAGCTTGATGTTGAATCGCGCCGGAAATCGCACAGGCGATGTAAAGATCAGGCGCGACATTCTTACCCGTCTGTCCCACTTGATGCGCGTAAGGGATGTATCCCGCATCCACCGCCGCACGACTCGCGCCTACAGCCGCGCCAAGCACGTCTGCCAATGGCTTAAGCGTATGCTCAAAGCCGTCCTGTGCCTTCCAGACCGCCGCATCCGCTGTACCCGCCGGAGCATCTTTGGGATTATTCGCCATGCCGCGTCCGCCAGAGACAATAATCGCCGCGTCCGTCAAATTCACTGTGCCGACTTCGGCCTCAAATCGCTCGACTTTAGACGCGATTTGATCTTCACTCAACGCGGGGGCAGCCGTCGTCACCGCCGCCGATGCGCTTTCATTCACCGGATTCGCTTGAAATGCCCGTCCGCGAATCGTCATAAACAGCGTGCCTTCGCCGGTACTGGCGGCATCGCTCAACAGCTTACCCGCATATACCGGACGCACGACTTTGACAATCGCACCGTCCAAGCTCATTTCAATCGCATCCGTAATCATGCCGGAGTCGGTATCCGCCGCCGAAGCCGCGAGTAACTCACGGGCGCGGCTCGTACCGACGGCGACGACGGATTTAGGCTGATTTTCTTGTACGAGTTTGGTCAGCAGCGCGGCATACGACTCTAAACGGAAATCCTTGAGCGTTGCATCCTCACACACAATCGCGTTATCCGCGCCATATTTGCCTGCCTCCGCGCCAATCGCCGCCGCATTTTCCCCGAACACCAACGCAGTTAAGGGAATACCCAGCCCAGAAGCCAGCAGTTTGCCTGCGCCGAGCGCTTCCCAACTGGTATTTTTTGCATGACCTTCAAATGTCTCGATAAAAACAAATACGGCACTCACAGCACTTTCTCCTCTAACAAGCGATCCACCAGAATCTTGGCCTGCTGTTCTGGATCCCCTTCAATAAGTTCAACTTTGACATCACGCACAGGCATTGATTTAAAAGTTGCCGATTGTGTCCGCTTTGCAGGAAGTTGTGCACCCAAATCCGCCAGTGACCATACCGGAATCACTGCCTTAGAAGCCTTGCGAATACCGATAAATGAGGGGTAGCGCGGCTCATTGATGTCTTTCATCACACTGATAACGGCAGGCAGCTTGCTTGTGACGATCTGTTTGCCCTCTTCGAGCATCTTTTCAACTTTAATTGTTTTGGCAGCAGGGTCAATTTCGAGGATTTTAGAAACGTAGCTCAACATCGTCCAACCCAGCTTGCGGGCGGTCATGTAGGTATGTTGATCCGTGCCGACATCGACGCTTTCCTTACCGAAAATGACCAAATCGACATCACCTAATTTTTTAATGGCGGCAGCGGCGGCAGTCGCGTACGCCAGCCCATCTGTCGATTCTAAAGCCGGGTCTTCGATGCGAATGGCTTCATCCAGCCCCATCGCCAAACTGTGCTTGAGTGCTTCATTGTGCATATCTGAACCAATGGCAATCACAGTCGCTTTTCCGCTGCTGCTTTTTGCTTGCAAAATGGCTTCTTCTAACGCATATTCATCCCAGGGATTGACGACAGTTGCCGCATCTCCCCAAGTCACATTCCCATTCCCGCCCACATCAACTTTCGCGGCGGTATCCGGCGTACTCCGTGTAAATACAACGACGTGCAAGGTTAAAACCTCCTAAAAATAGCTGTCAGCGATAGGCTTTCAGCAATCAAAAAAACTATTTTCTGTGTTATTTTACCGCTTTCCATTAGAAAACCGAATGGGCATTTAATTATTCTGGACGGGTATAAATCATCACCTGCCAGAAAAGCCCTTTTTTGTGCAAATGCGGCTGCAATCCATTTTGCCGGATAACCGCATCGACTTTCTCGGTAGGATGGACGAAAAAGCGGAAGTTATCGCGGCGGATGATCTGAAAGAGATTGATGATTTGTCCGCCGATTCGGGCATACCAACGATCAACCGGAAACACCAATCCATAAAAACGCTGAGCATGTGCGGAAGATAAGCCCACTAAAGCAGGCATATCCGGGTAGCAGCACACCACGCGATCCAACGTCACAATATCCGCCGGAGCAATGTCCGCCGCCATCGCCACGAAATCACCTTTGTGATACGTGATGCGCTCGGCATGTCCCTGCCGCGCCGCTTCCCGTCGTGAAGCCTCAATATAGGCAGCGGACGCATCCACATCGGTAGCGGCGCTTACCCCTGCTTTGATGAGTTCATGTTGAATCGCGCCAACACCGCCGCCGATATCGAGCAGGCTTAACCCCGATACCCCCAACTTTTTGAGCGTATCGATCATTAATTGTGTTTGTTTTGCAGGGCCGTTTTTTTGATAGTCCTTGAGGTCGCCAGTGGCAAGCGACTCGTTGAACAGGTTATCTGCCGCTTCGCAATGTGGACAACAATTCATCAGTTTGGCCTTTGTAATTTAAGGGATAAGGCTGCTTGCGGGAGAATTTCCGGCTGCCAAAAATCAGGATGCTGAGGATTGGTGAATCGGGTTAAATCCGTTGTGGGTGTCCAATGCTGCCCGTCCGGCAAAATGGTCGTCGTGTCGAATTGGGCTTTATCCAGCTTCGCGTCCTGCAAAAGCGCCCCTTCGAAATTCGCACCGCGCAAATTCGCCTCCTGCAAACGAGTTTCGTTCATGACGGCTTCGCGCAAATTCGCTTCGCGCAAATCCGCTTTATGCAATCGTGCCTGCCATAAATTCGCTTCCATCATTTGCGCCTGCCACAACCGCGCATTCGTCAGCCACGCGCCGGAAAGATCAGCGCCATGCAAGTTCGCCGCCCATAAATCGGCATTTTGCAGCGAAACGCGGTGCAAATTGGCATCAGCCAGATCGGATTTTGAAAGGTCGGCGCTTTGTAAATCCGCCCGACGCAAACATGCCCCCCGGAGCGTGCCGTCCATCATCCAGCCATTGTGCCGCAGTTCGTCCGCCACTGCCAGCGCGACCTCGCGCACACTGCTGCTCATCCGCGCCGTCAAATCCGACTTTTGGAATTCTGTTTCCTGATGATGTTCTTCGCGCCGTTCTCGCCCGCCGATAATCCAATCCAGCAGAATAAACGTAATCGCCGCACCTGCCATTTCGGTGCTGAAGTTCGCCGCCAGCCCTTCCCAATCGCCCGTGCGCGAGACTGACCAAGCCGCCGGAATCAACGCCCCAATGAGGAGCGCGGTTAAAATCAGCAGGCGCAAGCGTATCGTCGTTGGAAGATTTTTCCAGCGTTTACTCATGAGCAACGCCGTTATGTGTAAAATACATAATATCGGCCTCTGGTGTCCAGGATGTGCCATCGGGGAGAATCGTCGCAGCATCAAATTCGGCATTATCGAAATTCGCGCCATGCAGCTTTGCACCCATCAGGTTCGTCCCGTGCAGCTTCGCGCCCCAAAAATTAGCATTTTGCAAAATCGCGCCGCTGAACAGGGTTCGATGCAGCCGCGCCGAAGCCAAGTGTGCGCCCGTTAAATCCGCACCGGATAAATCGGCATCGGTCAAGTTGACCTCGCGCAAATTCGCGTCGCGCAAGTTTGCCCCACCCAGACGCGCCGATAAGAGTTCCGCTGCGCCGAAGTAGCATCCTGCAAGATTGGCATTTTCCAGCACGATTTCATGGAGCTTAGCTTTTGCCAGCCGCGCATTTTGTAAATTAGCTCGCTGCAAATTGAGGCCGCACAACGTCCCGTCATGAAAACACGCCTGCTCACGCAAATGCTCAACAGCCTGTAACACAACTTTGTTATCACTGCTGCCGAGGTTCTTAATAAGTTGCTCTTTGGAGGGGCGAAAAAAAGATTTGAACATCCCGCATTTCCTGAATCACTTACTTGATGTTACGATGCTGTAAGTGTACCAAATCTTGCGGGAAATTCATCATGAGCAGACGTTACTTGTTTTGCGCCATGAAGTTAATCACTAAAGCGGCGATTGCGCCCGGCACCCAACCCGCCAACGTCAATGCGAACACGATCAGAATCGTCCCACAGCCGCGATCAATCACTGCCAGCGGCGGAAAAAGAACACATAAAATTGCACGTCCACAGCCCATAATGCTTTATCCTTTAATTGTTTCGATCATGACTCTAATACGTATTTTGATGAGGCGGGTTGCTGTTGGGCGTTTAAAGTGCTAGGAATTTTACAATTGCTTCCGCCACACGCTGCGCGGTTTCGGGCGTGAAGTGAATGCCATCAAACGAATAAGTAAAGCCGCCGCGTTGTCTTTCACCTTCATAATCATTCCATTTCTCGCTTAAACGCCGCCCAATGAGGTTAATCATTTTGAGCGAAAGCGGCGGATGGTCAGGCACATTAGTGGGTAAAAGCTCAGTAAAAAGATCAAGGACGGGGATATTCAGAGAACGGGCAATATCGCTGGCAAGGGCATTAAATTCGCGCATAGCCTCGACTGTCGCCGGGTTATATTCCTTCGGTTGCAGCGCCACCCACACCTGAATATGCGCCAGCAGCAGACGATTGAGGATGTCCCGGTAATGCTGCGCGAACTGCGTGGGACTGACAAAACCGTTCTCCAATTTTTGTACTTGTTCGTAATAAATTCTTGTATCTGGTTGGCTGTAAGAGGTCGTATCATTGCCACCGACCATCAGAAACACGCCGTCGGGATGATGTGCCAACACATCGCGTTCTAAGCGGCGTGAAAGATTAATTACCGTATTGCCGCCCTGCCCTGCATTGATGATTTCGTGATCGGGCAGCAGACGCGCCACCTCACTGACAAAATCCCCGCCGTATCCGCCCCACGTCAGGCTATCGCCAAAAAAGACAATTTTCATTCCGCCGCCTTAAGCATGGCTTCGACCATTGCCAGCGTTTCCCGTATACCAGGCAGATCATCTTGCCAAAGGAGCGCTACCGGAAGCACCAATGGGTTGAGAACTTTACTATGATATTTCCCCTCCTGATCAAGTTCCATACGCTCGTATATCCCCTCGTCATTCAACTGATAAAAAAGTGTTTCGTTGTAGAGGGGGTCGATAATCCAATATTCCTTCACGCCGCCTTTTTCGTATTCGCGGAATTTCGTCACACGATCAGTCCGTTGGCTGCCCTTGGAGACAATCTCAACCACAAGATCAGCGGGGCCGACGGTTTCAACACCTTGGAAACGGTCTCTATTTTCAGGCAGCAGCACTTGAAGATCAGGCGCACGACGCGGCAGTTTATCCAATGAACGCATCAGCGCGGGGTCATGCAAAATAAGCCCGTCAGTCTGAGCGAGTTCGAAGTAAATAACAAAAAAACGTTCAAGAAAAGCGGTTAACAAATTATGTGCAAGCTGAATCCCCGGCATTTTAATCACCATCCCGTAAGCCCACTCGACATGAAAATAGCCGTATTCAGTTTTAAGAAAATCCTCATAGCTGATGTCGGTGGCGATGATTTCGCTTTCCGCTAAGATCATTTCTTTCAAATCGGCGTATTCGTCAACTTCATTAATTTGCTCAGCAATTGAGTCGCTCATCACATCATCCTCACACTCAACAAAAAGCAGGAGAGCATGATGCTGTCCTACTTTAATTATACGTAGAAGTTACGCAGTTGACAGTGATTAGTCATTAGTTCTTGCTTAGGTAAGCCGAGGTTTTAGCCTTTTGCCAGAAACTAATCACTAAAAACTTTTGTAGAGTTGTGAAAGAAATTGAAAATGAACTAGTCGAAGGTTTTAGTCGAAATACTTTTATTGCGATGGTAGAAGGGTTACGCCAACAAGCGTTGGGTTGGAAATTGATGGATGAAGATCAATGGGATAGAGGGATTGCGGAATTATATGATTCTATGGGCGATGATGGTGTATTCTGTTACACCTTTTGCAAAGGCCGAGCGGGTTCGTGAGTGAGTGCCGGAATGTGCGGCACCGCCGACTTAGCCGTTTTAATTGGATGTATTAATCCCGCGGCGCGAAATGGTCAACTGGAAGCGCCCCATATTACCTAAAAAATCATGTACAGTTATTCTATAAATGCCATTTGCTGGAACAACAAACTCTGCGATTCGGGAATCGAACACATCGAGCGTTAGATCATTATCCGCATGATCGTCGTTAGAGGCGATGATTTGGCCTGATGAGGCGGTTAATTGCAGAAATGGGTCAAGCGTGTTGGAAAGATCACGCGCTGTAATCGTCAAGATTTCGCCGACTTGTGCCGTTAGGGAATATTCATAGCGCTGCAAAGGCGGTAGAAATACATTGAGTGTTAGGCCATCATCGCTCTCTTGGGTTTCAACTTTAAATGGATCAGCCAATTCCAATAAAACTTCAACTTGCCCGATGCCGATACTGCCATAACTATCTAGCCGAATGATGTATTCACCACTTTCGGAAAGCCTCAAATCGACAATTGCCGAATCAGAATCTGCTAGATCAATAAGCCCTGTCTGCTGATTATCATTATAGGCCAGCCGATTATTCCCGAATCGAACCTCAAGCACGGTGTCGATGATACCAACGGTTTCTAAGCTGTGGGCGGTGACGGTAATCGTTTCGCCTGATTCCCCCGCATAAGTCAATAAAATCGGCTTATTGGCCTGCATGTCGATGAGGCGCACTTCCCCCGCCATCAAGGTTTCTTGAGCATGAACACTGCCGAAACTCAACACCAAGGCAACCAGACATGACGTGAGTCCGGTGGTCAAAAGTGATGGGATGTGTACAATACGGTGTAAGATGGCGTTTTGTCCTTGCTGCCGCATGATCTACAATAAACGCTCGATATTGTAACTGACGTTTGAAGCGAAAACGAAGGCCATGTTAAAAGTGAAAAAACTCTGGTCATTATTAGGCATCATGCCTTTAATGGGGATTCTGCTAATTTCTGCTTGCTCTTTTGGTGGTGGAAGCGCTGAGGAAGCCGTTATCCCAACTAATACCCTTGCCTCTATCCTGAGCCGAACACCACGCTTTACCGCGACCCCCGTGATCTCACGGACGCCGCTGCCGACCTTTACGCCGATCCCTTCCGAGACACCGATTCCGCCGACTCCCTCCAACACCTTAGAGCCAACCGCCACGCCGCCCATTATCGGTATCATCAATTCGTTGCAATCGGTTAATGTCCGGGCGGGTCCCTCGACGGCGGATGATGCGATTTTGGCGCTGAATCCCGGTACGGGTGTGGAAGTGCTTGGCACAAACATCGAAGGCAATTGGTACAACATCCGCACTGAAGAAGGTGATGAGGGGTGGGTTTCATCGGGATTAGTCCGTTTACAGCCCACGCCTACCGCGATTCCGACTTTCACGACCACGCCAGATTTAACGGCACTGTTTTTAGGTACGCCTCTGCCAACTGCTTTGCTTGGGGGCGGGACAGTTACGCCCACACCGCCGCGTTCCGCCGTTACTGCTACATCACCTGGCGCGAGTGGGGCAGGGACAACCGCCGCCGTTGTAACGACAGAAACCTCTATTGCGACACAGCCATTTTTGCCGATTCGGGATTTAACCGCCGTTTATCAAACCGCGACAGCACTCGCCAGCGGTAACGCCTTTATTACACCGAGACCGGGAGATGCCAACAGCCCTACTCCCCCCTCGCTTTCGCTTCCGTTAACGCCGGGGACGATTACCGTGCCTACCGCTGCCATTTTATCGACCCCTGCGCCCTCGACTCCGGGGGCATCCGCGCCGACAACATCTGGTTCAGCCGTTGTCCAGCAAGGCGTGGATGTATTCGCGCTGTGTGATAATCCGTCATTGGGGGCAGCCGCGCCGAATAATATCGCGGCGGGTTCAACAGTCGAAGTCTATTGGGCGTGGTTCGCCAGCACACAACAGCAGATTCAAGATCATGAGTCGGCTGTTACCTATGAAGTCCGCTTGAATGATACGCTGCTGACCAATTGGCGGCAGTATGGCACGACGATTCGCCCACAGGGGAATCAGGTTGTGAAGTATTGGTATGTGCCGGTTGGGGCATTAAGCGCGGGACAATATCGTATTAGCTATCGCGCAACATGGAGCCGGCAAATTTTCGACGGTAGTACGAATTATGGGCCGGGGACAAATAATCTGGTGGAAGAAGGAAGCTGCTCGTTCACCGTGCGTTAGTGGACATCGAAATTGATTGTGTGCGTCTGACGGGAGTGACCTGCGTGTCACTCCTATAGCGACAAAAACTTTGAATTGGCAGACTTTAGAGGTAGTGTTCCGGCATCGGTTCTTCTTCGACCTTAACCACACGGAAGCCCCGTTTCATATAATTTTCGAGTGCATGAGGGCCATCCAAATTACAGGTATGCACCCACACCCGTTTTGCGCCGCCTTGCCACGCACGAGCAATGCCATGACTCAATAGATGCTTGCCAAAGCCCATCCCGATATAACCGGGACGTAAGCCAAAATAGGCAATTTCGGTATCGGAGCCTTCACGCTTCAGTTCCACATAGCCTGCTGGCCCCCCACCCACATAAAGCACATCAATGCTGACGCATGGATCGGCGATAATAGCTTCTAATTCACTCGCTGTCATGAGCAGCCGATCCCGCCAACTCCACTGCTCCCCCACCGCCGCATACAAAAAGCGGTAGAAATCCACATCCGGCTTTTTCATCAATTCCACACTGAAATGTGCGCCTTTGAGGTAACTGGGGCGGAAGGCCGAGCGACTCGTCATCTCAAGGTAGGTAGTGACTAATATTTTTGGGGCGGAGGTGGATGTCTGCGTAACCATAGATCACACGATCCTAACAAAAATGGATTCAATATGGTTAAAGGATAAGGGATGACAGGGCAATATTTCTACAGCAATTCCTCATAATAGGTTAAGGGTGTTATCGTGCAAAAGTAACAAACGAATTGGCCTTAGCTCCCTTCGATGCAAGGGCATGACATGTTATAATAATGCAAACGTGTCACGAATTTATTTATTCGAAAGTGTTAACGCAATGGATTTTTCACTGAACCAAGAGCAGTTGCAAGCGCAGAAGATGGTGCGGGATTTTGTCGCTAAAGAGGTTATCCCCGTCATTGGCGAGTGGGATCGCAAACAGCAGATGAACCCGGCATTTTTGCCGCGTATGGGCGAACTCGGCATCCTCGGCATCAGTATTCCCGTCCGTTATGGTGGGCAGGGCTTTGATTATGTCACGCTGGGGCTTGTTTGCGAAGAATTGGAACGCGGCGATACGACTTTGCGCGTGGTGATGTCCGTCCATCATGGGCTGAACAGCATGGCGATTTTGCAATGGGGGACGGAAGAACAAAAACAAAAATTCCTTACGCCACAAGCACGCGGCGAAAAATATGCGGCCTTCTGTTTAACAGAACCCGGCGCAGGGAGCGATGTGGCGAATATGACTTCCACCGCCCGCCGCACTGGTGATAAATATATCTTGAATGGCGAAAAGATGTGGATTAGCTTGGCAAGCAAGGCGCATCATTTTTTGGTCGTCGCCAAGACGGACCCTGAAAAAAGCCATAACGGCATGAGCGCCTTTGTCGTCACCAGCGATATGCCAGGTGTGACGACGGGCGATATTCACGGCAAATTAGGTGTTCGTGCTGGCTCAACCGGATGGGTCAATTTTGAAAATGTCGAAGTTCCCGTCGCTAATCGCTTAGGCGAGGAGGGCGAAGGATTTAAGATCGCCATGTCTTGCCTCGATAATGGGCGTTTTACCGTTGCGGCAGGCGCAACCGGACTTATCCGCGCTTGTCTTGAAGACAGCCTTCAATATGCCCAGGATCGGGAAACCTTCGGTAAGCCGATTGGTCATCATCAGTTGATTAAGCAAAAACTGGCCTACATGCAGCAGTGGTATGACAATGCCTCGCTCTTGTGCTTGCGCGTTGGCTGGATGAAAAATGAAGGTCTCCGTAACACTCGTGAAACCAGCATGGCGAAATGGTACGCTACCGATCACAGCGTTCAGGCAGCTTTGGAGGCGATCCAGATTCACGGCGCGTATGGCTTCAGTGATGAATATCCCGTTGAGCGCTACCTACGCAACAGCAAAGGTGGGGTTATTTATGAAGGCACCAGCGAAATTCACCAGTTGATGCAGGCCGATTACGCGCTGGGATTGCGTGAAGATCGCCCTGTACGCTGCGAAATGCCGGCTTATGATGCTGAATTTTGGCAGGCCGAGCCGGCGATGGCTGTTGGGGACTAATCGCGCTCTTTTAGCGTGTTAGGATTTATGAGATTGAAGGATTTCAAGGGAAACTTCAAACAAATGTAAACACTCGAAAGTAATTTGAAATTTTTTAGGCACCAACAACACCAAGATTTTGAACTTAAGTCTCGGTGATCTGTGTGTCCTCTGTGATTCAATGATTGAGACTTTTCTCAGCCAGTAGGTGACGGAGGTTGATGAGGGCGTAAACGATGAAATGAGCCGCTTTGCGGTCAAAGCGCACCAGCAAGGCGCGAAATTTGTCGATCCAGAAACGTACGTTCACAGCTAAAGCGCAGCTTGCAGACTTCAGGGCTAAACAGGCGTTTAGGTCCGCGTTTGGTCTTCTTGCGGGAACGCTTGTTTTCCGCGATGTTGGGAATGACTTTGTGATTGAGGCAAACTTTGCGGGCAGCTTCGGTGTCAAAAGCCGAATCTGCATTGAAGTAGCTCCCGACAATGGCAATACCGAGCCGCTTGATGAACTTGAAGGCAGTGCGTAAATGATCCTTAAGTTCAAAGGCATCGTTGTGGTTGCCTGCAACAATATGGGTGGTTGCGAGGATGAACCCATTGGCAACGCTGATGGGTAGAACATTGGCGGTTTTGTCTTTCTTGCGGCCTTGATAAGCGACCGCTTCGCCGCCTTTCTTGGCGGGTGAATGGCTGCCGTTAAGGTTCAGATGATGGGTATCGATCTGCTCACGGATCATCAGGATGCTATGCGCTGCGCCCTTGTGGATAATCTCGCTGTTTCGCGCCGTCTTGACTCTTGACCAATGCCGTCAGCTTGTGATACACTTTATTTATAGTGAGCCTGTAGCTCAGCGGATAGAGCGCTTCGCTACGGACGAAGAGGCCGGGAGTTCGAATCTCTCCAGGCTCGCAAAAATAATACAAAAACTGGTAGAGATAACCCCTCTACCAGTTTTTGTTTTCGGTTGGGGCATTATCAGTTATGCCTACAAGACCCGTTTACTTCCCGTGCCACTTTAGCCGAAATTAACTTTGAAGAGACACCCCGTGAGGCCGTATTACAGCGTTTAGCCAATCTGGGTAATACCTTGCGCGGTTATGGCAGCGGCTTAATCCGCAATAAGGCGGGTTTTATCGGATTTTGCGGCCTCTTATTTTTTGTGTTGGTGACGGTTTTTGGGCCGATGTTTATCGAATACGATGACAATGCCCACATGGAACGCCGAACCGCCGGAGCGCGATCCTTATTAGCGCCTCCCAGCCAAGAATTCCCGTTGGGTTTAGATTGGCAAGGACGCGACGTGCTTTCCCACATGGTACACGGCGGATAAAAATTAATTGTGACTTCGCTCATCGTGGGGTTATTCGCCACTGTGTTAGCGGTTATTTTGGGCAGTGTAGCGGCGTTGTTGGGCGGAATCTCGGATCAAATCATTACTGCGTTTGCCAATTTTATTTTGACGATCCCCTCTTTTCCGCTGCTGTTGGTGAGCGCCAGTATCATTAGTTTTAAATAACAACCTTGCGCTAGCAGTCTTATTCGCTTTTCTGAATTAGCCTGTCCTGATGCGGGCTGTCCGCGCCCAGGTCTTGAGTTTGCATAAGCGCGATTATGTCGAAGCGGCGATTGCGCTGGATTTGGGCATGTGGCACATCATCAGCCGCAAAGTGTATCCCAATATGATTAGCTATATCGCTATCAACTATATTTTTACCGTCCGCGTGGCGATGTATTCCATAGTTGGGCTGGTCTTCTTGGGGTTAGTGCCGTTGATAGAACCTGATTGGGGCGTGATGATTTTCATGGGACGACTGCGCCGGATTATTTACTGGACTGGCTGCGTGAGGGCAAAGTCGGCGGGGTGATTTTGTTTGCGCGGAATGTAGAGAATCCCAAACAGCTTGCCCAATTGACCGCCCAACTCCATAACGCTGCACCGGAGCCTATTTTGATCGCTATAGATCAGGAGGGCGGCACGGTTGCGCGGGGAATTCTTAGAATCGCCAAGTGCGATGGCGCTCTCGAATAGCGATTCTGCCGAAAATACGGAAACTGCTTATGGGCTGTTAGCGGCGGAAATGCGACACTTGGGCATCAATTGGGATTATGCATCCGTCGTGGATATTACCTAACCTCAGTTTTGGATAGCGTACTTTGATTAACTTTTATGATGTCCTCATCCCCCAACCCCTTCTCCATTGCATGGCGAAGGGGAGAAAAACGGCTCACAACGGTTCTTTAAGTCCCCTCTCTACGAAGTGGGGAGGGGATTTAGGGGTGGGGATAGAATGAAAACGCTATCCGAAACTCAGATTACGTACAACCGCGATAATCCTACAGTCGGGACGCGCAGCTTTGGCACAAATCCTGATCATGTGGCGTTCTATGAAAAAGTCGTGGGTGCAACTGTTATTCCTGACTCCACACCGGGTATTTATGCCGGGCTTTTACGGAAAAATGATTAATATGGAGATGTTTTGTCGGGACACGAACTATCATCTTCGACTAATTTTTCGTCGGGCACCATATATGGTATCCCTATTAAAACCGCTTTACTGACTTAATTGTTTCCGCAGACTGGCGACGATAGCCGTCACTTCCGCACGGGCTTTGGTGTTTTGCATCACGCCCATTTCCAAATACATCCCGTAATCACGCAGCGCTTCACGTAGATTCCCCAGTTTCAGGCGGGCATCTGCACGCTGGCGATACGCAACCACATTAGCCGGATTGTGCGAAATGGCAGTGTTGTAATCGCTAATTGCGCCCAATAAGTTATCTTGCTCCACTTCCGCCATCCCACGATACACGTAAGTGACTGACGGTTCTGGGTCAAGATAAATGGCAAAGTTAAAATCCGAAATCGCTTGTTGAAAGTCGCCACTATAATAGCAAGCTAACCCGTGATGTGCATGAATGACCGCTTGACGTGGGCTTAATAAGAGCGCCGCGTCAAAATCAGCAATCGCACCACCATAATCGCTTTTTGCGACTTTTGCCAATCCGCGATTGACATAAGCCTCGATCATCTGCGGGTTGAGTTTAATCGCCTTGCTGCAAACGCTGATGGCTTTATCAAGCTGACCTCGTGTGACGAAAGTCGCGCCCCAATCCCGATAAACCCCCGCCAGCATCTGTGACTTCATTGTTTGGAACCAGACGGGCATTTGCATAAGAACCTCACATTATTTTGGCTATTTTAAACAAAAAATATTGCTATTTATTATGCACTTTTATAAAACGTAAAGTCAATTAAGAATTCCTCTTGAGTAAAGAGGTCTTTCTTCAAAGCATCACAACTCATCTAAAAAAAGCCGTAACAACACATTTAAAGGAAAAAAGTCCTCTATTGAAGGAAAAAATTTTATCACTTTTTGCTTTACAAAATAGGAATTATACAGTTGACTGGTTTTGTAGGAGCGACTCGCGAGTCGCCCCTACGGAAAATACCGCTGAACTGTGTATCTTCTACAAAAAAAGCGCCTCAATAAAGAAGCGCCTCATCTAACTCTCGGTTGTAATCGAATAACAGTTGACTGCTTTTAACTCAGCCCTCGTTACACATCGCTCATTACTTCTTGTCTAAATCGGGCTGGTAGGCAAAGTGAATATGGCTTAACTCCGACGGCACTTTCGCCATGGGTTCTTTCCACCATACGGGACGAATGAAGTTCGGACGATCTTTCTCAAATTTCAGCGCATGGGCGTATTCTTGCTTCACATACGGCGATTCGGCGGCTGAATCTGACCAGAACAGTTGGAAAATATCGGCTTTGTCGATCAAATCCAGAATTTCCGCGCTCCAGTGTTCGCCGCTTTTGAGCGTGGTCACGTCGCGCAGATAATCCAGCCCTAGTGCCTTGTATGCACGTTCCACCCGCTCAACAATCTGCATATCTTTATGGCTATAGCTACAAAAGATGGCTTGATAGATGCGCGAGATGGCGCTGTTAATCTCGATATCGCCGCCTGCTTCGCCCACGTAAACCGAAAGCGGCACATCTGCGATGATGATTCCTTCAATGGTGAAGGTGATCGCGCCCGTCGCAAATTGATTCGCAGGAGTATCTTTCGCCCGTAATTTAAAGTCAAAACGCGCCCAGTCGTCATAAAAGCCTATCGTTACATTGACCGGATTAAATTGAAATCCAGCGATATGTGGGGTAGCGGTAATTTGTGCGCCTTCCGCGACGGCTGTCCGCGCTGGCTGGGTGACGGCACTGTAACCGGCCTGTTTTTTGCCAAGCTGCTCAAACGCATCCGCGACAACCGTGCTGGCGACCTGCTCCCGGAAAACATACGCATAAAGCGACTGCCAATCATCCGGCTTGAGTATTTTGGGTGTGTACGCCGAAAATTGGACAGACGAAGCGCTGGCGGGCGGTTTTGCGGGTTCGACACCGCCTCTAGGTGCTTCTGGCGTTTCACGGCTGCGAGGCGGAATCACCGTTTGCTCGGCAGGCGGCTGAATGCGCGGCGGTTGAATCGGTACTGATGCAGGGGATGGTGGCGGCGCAGGCGGTGGAACGGGTAACGCTGCCGGTGGCGCTTGTGGCGCAGACGGTGGAACAGGCAAACCTGCGGGGATCGGTTGTGGCGCAGGCGGTTCAGTCAACCCAAAATGATCGCTTGGCGCAGGCGCTTGGGCTTCCTCTTTGTCCGATTTATCCGGCGAGGAAATGACGATATTGCGTGTCGCTTGAATAGCTGCCGCCGCTTGATGGGCAAATTCGGTGACGATTTCAAGATCATCCTGTTTAAACACGCCAGACATCAAGCGATTATCGCCGTAAAAAACGCCAACCATGTTCTCGCCCACTTTAAGCGGCACCGCCATAATGCTCCGCAGCGAAAATGTGGCGATGCTTTCTACATCGGTATAACGCGCATCTTGGGTGGCGTTATCGGTTAACACAGGTTGTTGCGTACTGGCGACTTCATTAACGATTGTGCGGCTGATCTGGAATTCTTGCGCCGTTTTTACTTCAACTGCGTCTAACCCGTGAAAAGCATGAAAATCGTCATAAACGCCGGTTGTGGCATTTTTAAGCACGATAAAACCGCGTTCTGCCTTTGTTAATTTAACAATCGTATCCATAGTCTCAGCGAGAATGACATCAGGATCGCTGGCGGTTTTGAGACGTTCAATAAAAGCGTGTAAAGCTGTGTTTACGACGGGGACATCCGCCGCATCGGTCTTTTCTTGTTGATCGTAACCGTTCTTTTCAATGTAATCTGCTAGGGTTTCGGTAAAATCCGCTTCTTTTTTCTCGGCAGCAGTTTCTTCGGCACTTGGCGTTTCGGATGCTGCCACATCTGATGTTTTTTCAGCGGCAGGTTCAACTTCAGCAGAGGCTTCTACTAGAATGTCTGTGATGTCTTGCCCACGCTGCCACTGCTCTAATGCTTTTAAGGCTTCTGACGTGCCAATAGCGCGTAAAGCAAGCGGCACGGCTGCACTCAACAAGACACCGGTTAGGCTGACGGTTTCGGGTGTACCTTCGGGGGGCGGCTCTTCGATAGCAGCGGGTTTGACCTCGCGCAGCACATCCACCAAAGCCGGTAAGGCGCTGGCATGACCCCATTTGCCCAAACCACGCACAGCAGCAGCACGGGTTTTCTCGTCTCGACTTTGGTCACGAACCATTGCAATTAAGCGAACTAGGGCGGGAGGATGCTTAGCGTCCGCAAGAACCTGAATGGCTGCTAGTCGGGTCGCAAGATACGCGCTATCTAAATCAATGAGCGCTTTTGCCAAACGTTCAGAGTCGATCATCAAGGACTCCCGTATGGGTTATCAGAACAAAAAGGGTGAGTCATCATGTCGTATTTATAATCTTCACCCTCTATTATAATCGAAATGTAACTACTTTCTAACCCTGTTCTTGAGGCAATCCGGCTTTTTGCCAAGCCTCCATGCCACCTTCGAGGTTTAAGACATGATAACCGCGTCCTTCTAAAAGGCTAGCGATGATTTGTGA
>DAOTTO010000040.1:0-3179 GCA_034437895.1 Anaerolineae bacterium
CCCGGCCCCCTCTCCAATACTTGGAGAGGGGGAGAAAAACGCATCTTGAAGTCCCCTCTCCATGCAATGGGGAGGGGATTTAGGGGTGGGGTAAATGCGTGAGCGAAAGTCCTATCTTGTTTATCGCTGGCAAAAAATAGGCTATGATGAGGTGACGATCAAATGTTCAACAATGATGGCCTGTGACTTACGCAAAAATCTCCGAATTCCAGCAAGAAACGATTATCAACGGGCGAAACACCGCTTATTACCATCATAATCCCGCGCCAGGGCTTTCGATCAAAACGATGTCCAATGGCGCTGCTCGTTATGAGATCGAAGGTGGGCGTTTTGCCGTCAATGATGATACATACCTCATTTTAAATCGCCAGCAGCCTTATACCATCGACATTTCATCGCCTACGATTGTGGAGTCATTTTGCCTTTTCTTCCCAAATGATTGGGCCGAAGATGTGTGAACCCAATAGGTATCGACTTCAAATTGCACAGTTGGATCGAGCAGTTCCCACAGAAGATGGAATGGGGTGTTTCCATCAAGAGCAATTGCCGCTGCAAAGCAATTGATGCTGGCATGAAATGTCATTTAGGTGATTAAAACGTTATTAAAGAATAATTGGCCTAATTTCGCGATTCCGGTTGGATACAGGTGTGACCCCGCAATGGATGTCCCTCATTTAGCAGACCTAAGCAAGTTCACCTAAAGCCAGCTGGGTTTTGAACAACTTTCACAAAGGCTTTGTAGATTATCACCAAAGTTTGTGGCAGTAGGTTGTGGTCATTTCTAGGTTTAAGCGGTACATTTTTAGTTAGACTTACCTGTTATATGCTTGACTATGGATTGATCTATGCGTTTTTGGCGTTTTCAGCCACCTCTCAGTCGCATCTTGGATTTCGCGCCAACGCTGCTTTCTCTGGTAGCGGCCTTCTTTGTTGCCTCATTTTTACTTTTGGTATTAGATGCAAACCCTCTTGAGGCTGTGCGAGCAATGGGCGATGGAGCCTTTGGCAATGAGAACGCGATTGCCGAAACGTTGGTTAAAGCCATTCCGATTTTGTTCGTCGCTACTGGAATCTGTGTTGCCTTTCGTGGCGGGGTAATTAACATCGGCGGTGAAGGGCAAATGATCGCAGGGGCGGTAGCAGGGATAACTGTTACCCTGGCTTTAGCACAATCTTCAGGCATCGTGATTATCCCCCTAGCCTTGTTAGCCGGGTTTATCGCGGGAGCGCTTTATGGGGGACTCGCGGGATTTCTGAAAGCTTACTTCAACGTCAATGAAATTCTCAGCACGATTATGCTGAACCAAGTCGCGGCACAAATGATGAATTTTCTGCTCAATGGCCCGCTGCTTGACCCAACCGAAGCCGGAGTAAACGCCATTCCCAAAACGGCACGGATCGCAGAAGCTGCTGAATTACCCCGCTTGTTCTTTCACGTTGGAACGGTTGAATTATTCGCACGTACACGCCTTCACTATGGGTTGGTCATCGGCATTGTTCTAGCGATTGTGACCTATATTCTGCTCTGGTATACCACAATCGGGTATCGCATCCGTGCTGTAGGGCAAAATGAACACGCAGCACGTTACGCGGGGATCAATGTCAAGCGCAATATAATGCTGGCGATGTTTCTGGCAGGCGGATTTGCGGGTTTGGCGGGTATTGTGCAAGTACTAGGGCTGCAATACCGTTTACAAACCGACGGCTCTCCCGCAGGTTTCACAGGTAGCGCTGGATTCAACGGTATTGTGGCGGCCTTGTTTGGTGGATTAAATCCATTTGGGGCGATTCCCGCCTCGATCTTTTTCGGCGGATTATTAGTCGGCGCACAGAAAATGCAGCGTGAACTCGGTGTTTCTGCTTCGTTGATTACGGCAATCAATGGTTTGATCGTCATATTTGTAGTCAGCAGTCAATTTTTTGTAAGGCGGCGCACTCTACAGCGTACCAATTCTATTTTACCGCAGGTAGAATCTGTACAAACGGTACACCCAATACCTCCTTTAGAAAGCCAACACAGATGATAGATGATCTGTTTACCGCCAGCGTCTTCGCCGCGACGATTCGCTTGGCAACGCCTTATATCTTTGCCGCATTGGGCGAAACGTTCAGCCAACGCAGCGGTGTACTTAATCTTGGCGTTGACGGCATTATGCTGATGGGTGCGTTTTTTTCATTCTATGTGGTCTATCGCACCGACAGTTTATTTTTGGGTGTACTGGCTGCCCTCTTGATCGGCGGCCTCATGGGTTTGGTGATCGCGTTTATCAGTGTAACGCTCAAAGCCGAACAAGGGATCAGCGGGATTGGTGTTTATCTGTTTGGACTAGGCATGAGCGAACTACTTTTCCAAAAATTGATCGGTACACCGCAATCGGTTGCAGGCTTCCCGCGCCTGAATTTCCCGCCCCTTTCGGACATTCAATTTCTCGGCATAGGCGAAATTTTCTTCAGCCATAACCTACTCGTTTATGTGGCTTTCGCACTCGTGCCGATTTCGGCCTTCATCCTCAACAAAACGACCTTCGGCCTCATGATCCGCGCCGCCGGACAAAATCCCGAAGCAGCGGATGCAATGGGCATCAATGTAGCGCGAGTGCGTTATATCACTGTCATCCTGGGCGGGATGATGTCTGGTTTAGCTGGTGCATCCCTTTCGATTGCGCTGCTTAAGGTGTTTCAACAAAATTTGACTTCTGGACTGGGGTTTATCGCTGTTGCGCTGGTTTACTTTGGGCGCTGGCGGCCTTATGGGGTGCTGATTGGGGCTTTATTGTTCAGCTTTGTTAATGCTGTTCAGTTACAAGTCAGTGCGATTGGCTTGGATATTCCCTCGGAGTTTGCGGTCATGGCACCTTATGTCATCACCATTATTGCTTTGGTATTTGCTTCCAAACGGTCTGAAAAGCCCACCGCGCTGACCAAGCCGTTTGAAAGAGGCGGATAAGTTTTATTAAGTTGTATCAACAAAGGAGTAAAGCACCGTAAGCATCCCCACGCCTAAAGGCGGGGGCTTTTAAAAGCCCTAATGCTTACCAGACTCAGGGCGGCTAAGGTCGCACTACGTTAGGACTGAAAATATAGGCACTTCGGGATACCTCACCAGTTCCGAACTCTGCGGTGAGCGATTAAACAGGTGATTGGGAAAAGCCAGTGTCGCTCACGCCAAACCAGTCCGT
>DAOTTO010000041.1:0-3525 GCA_034437895.1 Anaerolineae bacterium
GACCAAAAGCTAATCACTAACCGCTAACTACTAATGTAGACACTCGAAAGCAATTTGAATTTTTAACCACCAAGTCACCAAGAACACCAAGATTTTGAACTTAAATTCTCCGTGTTCTCTGCGTCTCTGCGGTTCAATATTTTCTATTTTCTTTCATGAGTTTACATAACTACTAAAAGCTAACCGCTAAAAGCTATCAGCTAAATAAAAACTAAGGAGCAAATAACATAATGGCTTGGACATCCCCTAAAACCACCTGGGCGGAAGGCGAGATCGTCGCCGCGCAGGATATGAACGACATCGGCGGCAATCTGGAAGAGTTGAAGTCGCCGCCAACCGCCGTCGTCAATTTGAACGAAGCCGCTAATTATACGACCACCTCAACGACGTTTGTTGATGTGAACACCAGCCGACTCACGTTGACCATCACCACCAGCGGCGGCGCGGTGTTGGTGACGTTTGCCGGATCGGTGACGATGAGCGCGGCTAACAGCATCCTCTATTTTGACCTGCTGGTGAACGGCAGCCGCATCGCCGGGGATGATGGTATCCTGACGATCACCGCCGGGTCTACAGTGGCGACCAATGGCAGTTTTGTCTATTGGCTGACGGGACTCGCCGCCGGGACGCACACAATCAAGCTGCAATGGAAGGTCAGCACTGGGACGGGGACGCTGTGGGCAGGGGCAGGCACTTCGCTGGCGGATTTGCATCCGCAGTTCGCCGCCCGCGAGGTGTCCTAAAAAATCCCTCAAATCTAATGAGGCTCAAATCTTGAAGGAGTAGGATGTGGGAAATTCGTCTCTTAAAAGGAGCAAAATGATGCCTTGGAGTCAAGCGCACTTCCCCGATTCGTTCAAAAGTTTGACCGTCCCCGTGCGTAACAAAGCGATTGAAATTGCTAACGCCTTGCTCGAAGAAAACGGCGATGGATCGCGGGCGATTGCCATAGCCACCGCGAAAGCCAAAGAATGGGTGGAGAACCGTGATCTACCCATCAAAGAAGATCCTAACGCTGGCCCGGATGTGCATGTTGTCCCGACAGAAAATGGTTGGGTGGCGCGGGAAGTCGGTAAGCATCTTCCGCTTAAAGAATATGCGACCAAAGCTGACGCGATCGAAGCGGGGCGTAAAGTCGCGTCAGAGAATCGCGCAACCCTGATTATTCACGGTCAGGACGGACAAATTCAGGAAACGCGCGGTTACAGCGGCGCTTAACAGCGTGAGTGGGGATGGGGCTTAACCCTCGTCCCCATTTTTTGATTCATCAGGTCTTAACCGTTGGTTGGCTTTGTAGGGGCGAGGCATGCCTCGCCCGTGCGGGAAATCTTGTCTAACATTCAATCCCCTTGCCACGACAGCAAAATTTCCCCTGTCCCGACAAGCCGATATTCCCCCGCGTTTGCCGGAACCAAAATCGTTTGTCCCGATACAAAGTCAAGTACATGCCCGTTCCAATCCACGCCTGCGTTGCCCCGCGTACACGTCAGGGCATGAAAACGTTTGTTGCGCGTATCCAATTCCGGCGCGGGACGCAAAGCCTCGTCCACCCGATAACGCACGGTTGAAAAAAATTCACCCTGCACCATAAAGGTGACGGGAGCATCGTCGCTGCCGGGGTGGGTGATCTGTGGAACGCTATCCACATTCGAGACTTGTACACCCTTATCAATATGCAGCGCTCGCGGCTTGCCATCCAGCCCCATGCGCCCCCAGTCATATAAGCGATAGGTTACATCCGAGGACTGCTGAATCTCATAAATCATGAGTCCCGGCCCAAGCGCATGAATGGTATTGGCGCGGAGGTAAAGCACATCACCTGTGTGGGCTTCGGTGGCAATCAGCAGTGATTCCAGCGTATTGTCGCGGATGGCCTGCGCCATCGCTTCGCGGGTTGTCCCCGGCTGCACGCCGATGACGATTTGTGCGCCCGGATCATGTTGCAAAATAACCCACGCTTCGGTTTTGCCGCGTGGTTCGCCTTCCAGCCGCGCCGCTTGAAGATCATCAGGATGCACCTGCACCGACAGCCAATCCTGCGCGTCCAGAAATTTGACCAACAGCGGGAATCCGAGCAGTGCGTCATTCCCTTCACCGACTAACGCCGCGCCGTATTCTTTCAACAACGCGCCGACTGTCCATCCTGTCAGCGATCCATTAGCGACGGTAGCGCTGTCGTGAAGTTCCCATGATTCGCCGTAAGGCTCAGAGGTCGGCAGGGGTTTGTCAAAGATGGTAGCGAGCTTTCGCCCGCCCCAAACACGGGTGTGCAAAGTAGGGGTTAAGAGCAGGGGATAGAGCAGCAGTCTGGTATGCAAGGCAGATCACTCCTGTGCAATTGGTGAGAACGTCATCCGCTATTATAATCGGTTATAGAGTTAGAAGGGGTGAGGAATGGTCGTACAAAGAAAATTGATGACAGCGGAAGAATTCGAGGCGTTTACGCTGCTGCCGGAAAATGTTGATCGGCGTTTGGAATTCATCGACGGGGAGATACTTGAATTGCCCTCCAATCCATATTCATCGGAAATTGCCTCGGCCTTTAATTTTTTTATACGGGGCTATGCCTATCCCCGCCAGTTAGGGCGTGTGACGGGCGAAAATGGCGGCTATATCGTCGCTGGATCGCGCATGGTAACGGATATCGCGTTTATTCGGCGTGATCGGCAAGATCAACTCGCACGGCAAGGCTATAATCCCATCGCACCTGACCTAGCCGTTGAGGTAATCTCCCCTACAGATAAAGCGGAAGATTTAGCCAATAAGCTGAAAAAATATGCCGAAGCAGCCGTGTTGGTGTGGGTGGTGTATCCCGAAACGCAAACCGTCGTCGTTCACACACCCGGTAAAGCTAAGCAAACTCTCGGCATTGAAGGCATCCTAGATGGGGGCGATGTGCTGCCCGGTTTTACAATCGCGATCCGCGAAATTTTCCCTTAATACCTGATGTGATGCAGTCGTCTTCTTTGGGTTCAAAAACGATCAGTGTCCAGCAAGGCGGTTGGTTGCGTAAGGTATGTTATACAGATAGAAGGGGTGACGAATGGCTGTTCAAAGAAAATTGATGACGGCGGAAGAATTCGAGGCATTTACGCTGCTGCCGGAAAATGTTGATCGAATTTTTGAATTCATTGACGGGGAGATATTTGAATTGCCCTCCAATCCATATTCATCTGAAATTGCATCCATGCTGATCCGTTTTTTAGGTAATTATGTGTACCCCAATAATTTAGGGCGTGTGACGGGCGAAAATGGCGGCTATATCGTCGCTGGATCGCGCATGGCACCGGATGTCGCGTTCATCCGGCGTGATCGGCAAGATCAACTGGCACGGCAAGGCTATAATCCCATCGCACCTGATCTGGCGGTTGAAGTGATCTCGCCCACAGATAAAGCGGAAGATACAGACAAAAAGCTGAAAAAATATGCTGAGGCGGAGGTGTTGGTGTGGGTGGTCTATCCCGAAACGCAAACCGTCGTCGTTCACACACCCGGTAAAGCTAAGCAAACTCTCGGCATTGAAGG
>DAOTTO010000042.1:0-66021 GCA_034437895.1 Anaerolineae bacterium
GTTCCAGTTTGCGTTAAATCGACGATGATGTCGGCGTAACCAATCGTCGGCGCGGCTTCGATAGCTCCTTCAGCTTTGACCAACGTAAAATGATGAATGCCGTTGGCATGGAGAAATTGACGAGTCAAATGGGTGTAGGTTGTGGCTACACGCAGATTGCGATGTTTATTTTCACGGAAATCGAGCGCAATATCGACTAAATCGTGAACGCGCTCAACATCGACCCATGCTTCGGGTACGGCGACAATCAGGCTGCATTGCCCATAACCGAGGCTATTATGAATAACAATAAGGTCGTCATGCGGAAATTCATGCACGACATCCAGCCCGGTAATGCCGATTTGCGCTGTCCCGTCGGAGACTTTATACAAAACATCTTTTACACGCTGAAACAACACATTCACCGCAGGCAAAACGGGAACTGTACCCGTATACTGGCGCGGGTTTGGTTTGTCCACACGTAGCCCACAATCCCGTAAAAAATTGAGGGTTGGCTCGGCAATTGCCCCTTTGCTAGGAAGTGCAAATGTGATTTTTTCGGTCATGCTCCGTATGCCTCGTTGATAGCTGTAATTATGCTGGCTAGTTGGTCAGGCGTGTATGTTTGCTGGTTAAAACGCAAATCGCCGTTGTTTTCTACGTAAAGCAGCAGACTATCCACCGGAGAAGTGTCGCCTGTTGCCATAACAATCGATAATCCATTTGCCCTAAGCTGGTCTGCCCAACGCACAGCAAAGCTGTTATTGCCGTTGATCGGACGAATATAAACTGGGGTTTTATGATTGATTGATGTTTGCGGCAGTATTGTCAGAAGGCTATCGACATAATAGGCAAATCCGACAGCCGGGATATTTTGTTCCCCACCAATAAGGCGGGCTAACTCGTCGTATCGTCCACCGCCACCGATTTGCAAGCCATTGGTTGTGCGAAGCTCAAAAACAACCCCTGTATAATAATCCCACGTCCGGGCTAAATCCGGCTGAATGACCACTTGCTCCAATGGGATACCATAGGCACGTAGTTGTAAAATGATCTCACGCCATTCCGCCAGCATTCTACCAGCTTCCGCGTCGTCTTCAATAAAGTCTTGTGCCTGCGAAAGGGCTGTATCTGCGGCTTCACTGATGGCAATCCATGCAGCTAGAAAATCTAATGCTGCGCTGATTTGGTCGTGTTCGCTATTTTGCTGGTGTTTTTGCACCAGGCGTTCTGCAATATCCGCTTGGGTGCGCCCTCCCATAGTTTCGGCTCTTCGGCTGGAATCAAGCAAAATGCCAAGCATCTGCTGCATATTGGTCTGCGTGAAGTTATCAACCACCGCTAGATCACTGCTACCATTTTGTGTCGTGGGCGTATAATGTTCTAATTGAGCAAGAAGTTGTGCCTTCCCGTGTTCGCTATTTTTTAGAAGATCACGATGCTGGAGGATAAAACGTCGGGTTCTCGCATCTATGGCAAAGCGATCTAATAACCGCCGCATTAAGCCTACATGCCCGATAACGAGTTGAATATTTGTAATCCCTTGTGCCATCAAGCCGCGTGTCGCCATTGCGATGATTTCGGCATCCGCAGTTGCACCTTTTGCGCCGATCATCTCTGCGCCGATGCTGTAATGTTGGATGCTCCCATCAGCCGGATGATCTTCAAATACCGCGCCGCTGAACTGCCAGCGCACCGTATCGCTTAATCCGGCGATGAGATACCGATAAACGGCAGCGGCGGTGAATTCTGGACGCAGTGCAAGTTGCCGTCCATGACGCTCGAAGATGAACAGTTTTTCGACAATCTGATCACCCGCTTTCGTGAGGAATAGATCTGCATCCTCAATCAGGGGTGTTTCTATCGTTTCGTACCCATAGAGCGCCATGTGCGCCTGTAATACGGCTTGCATATTGACAGTTAATTGCCCAATTTGGGCGATTTTAGAAGATTGGAATGGCTGCACGCTGTACTTTACTCCCGATTTAGACACGGGACATGATAGCGTGGTTTGGTTGAATGGCAACGGTGGATGTGTTAAGGCAGGGGGAGGAGAGGTGATGATGCAATAATACATAATCACCTAAAACGTAAACTGCGTTAGTATTGCCCGGTACTGTAAACGTAAACTGCGGGACCTTCTTCAACGTCGGGCGAATTGAGTGAGTTAAACTCTTCTGCCACCCAATTATAAAGCCAGTGGGCATCGGTAATCGACATGTTCACGCAGCCATGACTCCGGCGATAGCCCAAGCCATCATGCCAATATTCTCCATGTAAGGCACGGCCTTCATCAAAAAACATCGTCCATGGAACCTCTTCCAGATAATAAAAGTCATCACCGGGTGTTCCCCAAGACATATCTTCTCGCACACGCCGGAAGTAAATATGGAATGTGCCTTCGTAAGTGGGCCAGCGTGGTAATCCGGTAGAAACCAATGTAGCGAAAACAGGTTGGTCGCCATCATAGACGACAAGATTTTGTTCATAAAGATCAATCGCCACCCACCGACCTGTATCAACTGATTCAGGTCGGTCAATCGGTGTAATCTTAGAAACATGCGTTTGATACACCCATTTATCCGGCCCAATTTGATACCAATTCCATCCATCTACACTGACAGTCGCATAAATCGTCAATCGTGTGTGACGATAAACAAGCCCGTTGGATTCACGGGGTTCGCCACCGGGTTCTAGGCTCGGATAGAGATTGACGAGTGTCCAAGCGACAGGATATTGGAGGGGTTCATCTGGGAAGAAAACACCCGTAAACCGAGAGATTGAATCATTCACATCTGATAAAGCAGAAGATTGAATCCATTCACCGGGGACAACTTGCGTCCAGCCATCTTGCGTACTTGCCACTGTGATGAAGTTAAACCCGGCATCAAGGGTGCGAATCACGTTGCCGTTAGGAGCATCATACACATTGACCCCGCCGCTAACACGCTGATAAAGTCGATCATTCAGCATTTCGTCATCGACAAACAACTGCTCAAATTGAGGCTCTTGATAAGCGGCAATTTCGTCCGCGCTCAACCCTTGCAGTGTGACATTAGCGACCTGTTGGCAGTTCTCTGTGCAGGGCTGCTCCTGAGCGAAAGTCACAGAAGCGGTCAGCGCCAGCAGACTGAACACTAGAATAAAGACAATGTAACGTTTATTCATAACGGTATCCCCTGAGCCTTTAGCGATAAACATCGCTGCTATAGACATAAACGGCAGCCCCAGTATCATTCGGGATGGTAAAATCCATTTCATCAGATGCCCAGTTATATAACCAATGAGCATCAGTAATCGTCATGTTGACACAGCCATGACTCCGGCGATAGCCAAAGCCATCGTGCCAATACGCGCCATGCAGCGCCATATCACCATTGAAATACATCGTCCAAGGTACTTCTTCCAAATAATAGAAATCTGGCAATCCATCAGAGCCACTCATAATGGTGCGCGGATAACGGACGTACACATGGAACAGTCCTTCGTCTGTTGACCACTCTGGCAAGCCGGAAGCCACCATCGAGGCAAAGACAGGCGTGTTCCCTTCATAAGCGATAACGACCTGCTCAAAAAGATCAACACTGATCCATTTTTCTGTATCGACTTTTTCAAAGCGTTCCACCGGAACGATCTTGGCAACTCGGGTCTGTTCTATCCATTGGTTGACACCCACTTGATACCAATCCCAGCCATCGACTTCCACTGTTGCATACAGGTTGACTTTGGCATAACGCAGCAGGAGTTCATTGGTTTCTGAAGGCTCGCCGCCCGGTTCAATGCTCGGATACAAATTGACCAGCACCCATGCCATCGGATAAGTTAGGCCTTCTTCTGGCAGCAGCACCCCACCAAAATTGGATATGGCGACATCTGTAGTTAATGCGTCCGAGCGCACCCAATGACCTTCGCTGATTTGTGACCAACCATTCGATTCACTCATCACGGTGACAAAGTTAAAACCTGCGCCAAGTGTGCTGAGGTAATTCCCGTTGGGGGCATCATGAATATCGACCCCACCATTCACGCGGCGATACTGCCGATCACCAACTAAGTCCTCATTGGCATAAATCTGCGTGACATTCGGTTCGGGATATGCAGCAATTTCCTCCGGTGAGATACCCTGTGCTGCCGGGTCTTCTTGGGCAAAGGCGAATGATGAAGACATCAGCATGATGACCATCATGACACTAAACATAAACCATCCTAGTTTCATCGTTTGATCCTTTATTCTTTAGATGTGGTTTCCCCATAACGTACCACCTCAGCTATAGAATGGTCAACGCAATTTACCCTACGCAATCCCGACGCTTGGCCAACGCTTCGATTTTGCGCGATAAGCGACAATAGTACATAATTCCCTATAAAGGTGGATAATATGACAAAGTAGCGGCAAAAATTTCATTTTCCGCCTATACTTAAGGTTATAGGGTACTGTTACTCTCGATTTATCTGACTGGAGGGACGAATGAAGGTGAAATCAAAAGCATTATTGATCCTTGTAATGATCTCGCTGCTTCTTGGAGTGTTCGCATCTAGCACAGCATTGGCAGGAGAACACCAGCAACAAACACGTTTTGTCGCGCCGATTCTGGTCGCCAATACGAGTTTCCTGAATGTGCGAAGTGGGCCGGGCGTTCAGTTTACGGTCACGGTTACGGTGGTTGGTGGCACCGAATTACCTGTTTTAGGGGTTGCCAATGACCTGACGTGGTATCAGATTTCCACAATTGTTGGGCCCGGTTGGGTCAATGTGCAGTACACACTCCCACGCGGCGACTTTTCTAATGTGCCGTTTGTGAGTGTTGACTCCTTTGCCCAAGCACAAGTTGGGGGCGTAGGTGGCGTTACTGGGCTTGGACAAGGCGGCGGCGCAACTTCTGTAGGGGGTGTCTCCGTCGCAGGTGTTGGTGTCAATACACGAGTCGGTGGTACGAGTAACCGGAATCAGTGGGGCGTTTCTGTCACGGTTTCACACCCACTTCGCTCTGCGCCGACCCAAAACTCAAGCTCACCCGGCAACATCAATCCTGATGACAACGTAGTACTCAGCTTGCTGGAATCACAATCGGCTGAGGGGATTACGTGGTTCAGAGTGGATATTCCTGATGTTGGCATTTATTGGGTAGAAGGGCCTAAGACCAAATTCCGTCCATATGGCTGCAATCTAAGCGTAGTCACGCTAACCGCCCAAGTTACACCTAATATTGGGCCAGATGGCTCCGGTAATTTGGATGGTACACGGGTCTTTGAAGCCGGGACAGAAGCCTATTTACTCGATAATCAAAACGGGCAGTTTAAAGTCGAATTCGTTGATGGCAGCATTGGCTGGATTCGCCCTGATGCTGCATCAGTACGTGACCAAACGTTGGTACGCGTTGATTACTGCACCAGCGGTCTTCCTGCTGGGGGAGGGGCAACGGTTGGTGGGTCACTTGGACAGGGGGGTGGTGGCATTGCACCCGCGCCTGTACTTCGTCCTCGTCTGGACACACCGCATGTTGTCGTCAACACGGGCTTTTTGAACATTCGCAGTGGCCCCGGCGCACAATATACAGCGATTGCGACTGTTTCCGGCGGAACGCAGTTACCCGTTATTGGGATTTATTTCGATGACGTATGGTTGCTGGTACAAGGTCGTTTCGGGCGTGGTTGGGTCAACAGCGAATACGTTTTGTTCCGGGGTGATGGCAGCAGCTTGCCGATTATTCGGGATGCTGGCGGTATTGTTTCTGCCCCTATCGCATTAGTCAGTACGACGATTGCCCTTTATGCTGCGCCTAGTGTGGCGCTCGGCACACTGGGAACAGTCACGGGTCCCTTAGAACTGCCGATTGTCGCACTCAGTGCCGATGGCCTTTGGGTGCAAGTCAATACTGGCGTTGGCTTTGGCTGGGTTTTAGCAGAACAAGTGTTGATTTCGGGTGATTTGAGCAGCATCCCCGTTATCAGTGGCTAGTTTCTAAGCCACGCAAATATCTTGCAACAGGTAGCGCCCCGTCTTATGATGGGGCGCTGTTGTTTATTTGAGAAAATATAAGGAGTAACTATGTTTGCGCTTGCACATAAGTTGATGAATTTACAATTACGGGAAGGTAGTTCAACACTGCCTTCTGCTATCTTTGGTACAGCAGGTTCTCTGTCGCAAGCCTTGTCGTCTCGTCCGCGAATTCGTATTGGTTTATGGCCTTGCAAAAGCGAGACTGCGCCTGCGACAGCGATGGGTTTGATGAGCGCACTCGCTATTCTTTTGGAACGCTCACAATCGATTAGGGTGTATAGAATATTTGCTTGGTTAGAAGGTGAGCCGAAAGACTATAGCTGGTCGATGGAAAAATCTCAGTTTAGTGCTGATGATTGGCGGCTAGAAGGGCTTGATGAAAATATCGCTATCTGGGGAAACCTCAACCAAAATGAGGCGGGTTGGACGCTGAGACTTGAAATTGAAAATGACCTTGCCGAAGATGAAGACAATGTTATTTTGACCTATGAAGATGAGACCTTGCCATTGCTCGTTAATTCGTTACAAAATATCGCCAACGATCTGCTTGACGAACTCAATGTCTTTAGCCGGTTAGAAGGCTTTGAAAATCTTGAAGTAACAATCAATAGTCAAGAAAACCTAGAGAAATTACTTTCAAGTCTTTTCGACTGGCAGCTTAAACTTCTCTTAAGTATTTGGGAGATCGATTGGGCGGATGAAGATGTCGCGGCGGCTTATGAGAAATTGGTTGTTGATGGACAAGCAGTAGGCGGAAACCTCGGCGGCTGGAGCGTCGCGGGTTCAGTCGCCGCAGCCATGCAGCCGGGATTTGGTTTGGCAGTAGATATTTTAATGCCTACTGCGCCGGATCTCATCAATCAATTTCCAGAAAATCCGGCAGTAGCTTCGATAGTGGCAAATGCCCTATTTCGTATGGGTGAGGTTGAGCAGGCTTATGATCTACTTGAAAACAACTTGGAAACATATCCAGACAATGCGATTTCTTGGTTAGAATTATCAGAGTTGTATTTACGTGGTGGGCGTTTAGATAATTCTTTAGATACCTTCCAACGTGCTATTGAGAATGAAGCTGTCAGCCTGATGCTCTTCACACGCTACGCCAACCTGCTAATTGCCCTTGATGCTCAGGAAGTCTCGGTAACAGATTTTATCCTTATTGATCCTGACTCATTACAGTCTGATCTAGTCATTTGGGAGGCAATTGAGGCGTTTGAGGAAGCCTTAAAACTTGATGTAACACGCAAAGACCTTCTGCAACAGCAAATTCTGCGTTTGGTCGATGTCGGTAATGAGGATCGTTTGTGGCAAAGTTTTGAACGGCTTGTGCAGCTTGATGAAGAGGGCGATGTTGTCCGCAATGTCGTTGACGCATTTTATGATGTTGAAAATGTTAACCCGGCCGTCGACATCATTAAAAAGCAAATTAGCCTCATGCCAGAGCGATTTGATTTGTTTATGAATTTGGGACTCGTTTATCTCGTTGCCGAGGAGGGTAAAAATGCAGCAGCAGCATTTGAACAAGCGCGTACCCTCACAAGCACCCCGGATATTTTGGCAGAGATTGACCGATTGATGCTCTCGGCAGAGGATCCTGAGTTTGAGGCGAATCTTACAGAATTCAGCCTGATTATCAATGCTGGCAATACCTTGAGTGTCGAGGATGTAGAGTACCTTGAAGGTGTTTTAGAAGATGTGCCTAGCTTTGCGGAAGGCTATGCCCTGGTAGCGCGGGCGTATCTGGCAGGGAATGAGGATAGCACCGCACTTGAGGTACTTTTAGATGGTTACAAAAATGTTCCTCATTCATCAGAGATTATCGATCAGCTTGCCCGTCTATTGTGGGATTTGGGTGAAAAAACACTGGCATTTGATTATCTGAGTAAAGGTGTCGAAGCACATCCTAATGATGTCGCCCTATTGGCCTTAACAGGGCGCTATCTTTTTGAAGATGGGCAGGAAGATGCCGCTAAATCTTATTTGGCACGGGCGGAAGCGATTATGCCGGATCATCCAGCTTTGGTCGAAGTGCGTGTAGCAATCACACATTTAATCAATGAGCGCAGCAGTTAATCCAAAACAACAGCTTTTATGCGTCCGGCAGTGGCATCGCTTAGTGCTTTTTCAAAGTCCGCGATTGCCTGTAGGGGGAAGATTGCCATGAGAGAGACCTCTTCGGTAAAAGTTTCTTCTTCTATAATCCCATTATGCTCAAGAATAAGCATTTTGATGGGCTGGTAAAGAGGATAAGGCAGATCAAGCCCAACCCAGCGTTTTTCAATTTTTTGCTCGGTTTTTAAGCTGTTCAGGGCTGTGTGCGCGGCTTCGCTATAAGCACGTACCAGCCCACCTGTGCCAAGTTTCGTACCCCCGAAATAGCGTGTAATAACAATAATCGTATCGCCGATGTCTGTACCACGTAAAATCGCCAACACCGGCGGGCCAGAAGTGCCAGTCGGTTCGCCGTCATCGCTGACACCCTCAATCACACTTTGCCCATAGCCCACACGAAAAGCATAAACGTGATGATTTGCATCCGGCATTACAGCCCGAATTTTAGCCAAGAAGTTCCGCGCCTCATCGACAGAATCAACACGGGCAACCGTCGTGATAAAGCGCGAGCGAGCAACTTCCGTCTGGCTGCGATGCGGTGTCTCTATAGAAACGGCAGGGACAAAGTACGGCTTTATCATATTCAGGGTAGGTCAATATCTGGATTAGTCGAGATGAATGCACGGAACACGGGCGGTTCGATATGAAGGGTTTGTTGAAACTTATCGACCCGCAGCAGACGTTTTTGAACGAGCATCGCCACAGCCTGTTCGGTTTCGGTATTGGAATTGTATTCTAACAATCGTGCGACTGCTTTTAAGACATGTTGCTCGGCAGGGGTAAGGCTTGTCCAGATCGTCTTACATTCCATCCGAATAGGACGGCGGATCGCCAACTGCCGGACGAGTTCATCATTCATCGTGCTAGAAGAATCAATCGTCCCCAGCGCATCAAGCAAACGAAACCCAGAGCGCAGCAGACCCGCATAACTACCTGTCGCCCAAATTAGAAACGTGATGGATTGTTCAGTAACTGTTTTTTGGTTGCGTCCAATTAAATTATCGACCATCCGCCGCGCATCCACTTCATTGTAGGGTCCTACGTAGTAAATACTGTCGTTGAATAATTCCGCGAAAGGTTCCATATCCAACACAGAAAGTTCCATTTGCTCGACCAATGAGGCCAGCGGCGCACGGGTAAACGTTAAAAAACTAAGCTGCTTTTTATTCGTGTCACGCAAGCCGCGTAATGTTTGGAAAAACTTAATCGGAAGCTGTTTGAGCATTTCTTCAAATTCATCAAACATAAACACGATGCGTATACCGCGCCGCATAAAATAATCTAAGCCAAGCTCAAAATAACGCAGCCCCATATAGGCGTAAATCGGGTTGCTACCGTCTTGCAAGTTCTGATAAACCTCGTAAAAGCGCTGCCCATCTTCCTTGCCAAGCACTTCAAACGGATAAAATGTCATATACAGGCGGTGCATCAATAGCTCATAACCCGCCCAGCAGCGAATCTGTTCATTATCATTGCTACCAAGTGGCCCTAGTAGGTTTGGATCAATAATAATCGCCTTAAACTCGCTGGCACCTGTGATATTCATATAGGCTTTTTGCACATCGGGATTAGCTAAATGTTGCAGTAGGTTTGATTTACCAACGCTACCAACGCCGATCAACGAGCATGAATCGGCTGCACGCCACCGCTGCATGACATAAGCGACTTCCTCTTTACGAAAATCAATTGGCTGCTTGCGAGAGCGTGACCCTTCCATAGCAAATTTCCTTCTTGTAACTGACTGTAATCTCAGCATCCCATTGTAGCACGAAAAGGCTATAATCAGCCGCTTAACATGGAGGAATGCGATGGAAAAGCAATATCGTTATTATGATTTTGTCATGGCGGGTTTTGTTACGGTCTTGCTGCTGAGTAATCTTTTAAGCAGCGCCAAATTTATCGATTTTGGCGTGAGTGTTGGCTCACTAAGATTGATGTTTGACGCAGGAACTTTGGTTTTTCCCGTCTCTTATATCTTTGGCGATATTTTGACGGAAGTCTATGGTTATAAACGCTCAAGAAGGGTGATTTGGACGGGTTTTTTCGCCACGATGCTGATGGGCTTTTTTGTTTGGCTGACGGGTGTTCTCCCAGGCGAAAGTGGCTGGGAGGCCGGTGTGGGACAAACAGCCTACAATGCAATTTTGGGCAGCATTACCAGTCTTATCGTCGCCAGTTTAGCGGCCTATTGGATGGGCGAGTTTACCAACAGCTATGTGTTGGCACGTATGAAGATCGTGACGCAGGGGCGTTGGTTATGGTCACGGACGATTACCAGCACACTTGTGGGGCAAGGCGTAGACACTTTAGTTTTCGTATCAGTGGCAACACTCTTACGAGCAGTCGGTTTTACATGGGCAAATTGGTTATCGGTGGTTTTTACGAGTTACGTATTTAAGGTGAGTATCGAGGTGCTTTTTACGCCGCTGACGTTGCGTGTTGTCCAATGGCTAAAGAGCGTGGAAAAAGAGGATTACTACGACTATAATACGGAATTTAACCCTTTCCGGCTAGATCTCTAATGAAAAGGGGATGGCAATTATGACCATCCCCATACGTCTCATCTATTCAAAACCAAGCCGTTTCACTTCGTGATGGAATTTTTTCACATTGCCAAGTTTGATCTGCTCATAGCCACGAATCATATCTGGCAGGCTGGCAAGTTCGACTACGCGATCATACGTTTCGGCTGTTAAATTCTTGAGGGCGCGTTCAATCAAGCCGCGATATTCTTGAATGAGTTGGCGTTCCACCCGGCGGACTTCCGCATAGCCGAAAATATCGAGTGGCGTTCCGCGCAGACCCTTCATCGTCATCATCAATCGGTAAACATGATCGAACCATTGCCCCAACTTAAGTTTGTTTTTCAGTCCTAATGACCTCAGCAGAGGAGGGTGGAGCATATAGCTGGCGGTTGCCTTCGCCCCAAATCCATCTTCAAGCGATTGCTTAACCTCGGATTTCATGTGTAACCGCGCCACCTCATACTCATCTTTGTAGGCCATCAGTTTAAATAAATACCGTGCTACAGCCTCGCTTAGGCGTGTATCGCCAATCTCTAGCTGTTTTTCAACTTCAATCACATGTTTTACAAAATCCACATACTGTTGGGCGTAAGCGCTGTTCTGATAGTCGATGAGTTCTGGGACGCGGATTTGTAACAGACGGGACAATTCAATTTCAGCGCCAACGGCTTCAATCATAACTTGCGCTTTTGGCGTTACAACCGGATCAAGATGGATTGTGCCGGGACGATGAAAATTGAGTGTTTGTATCCAATCCGGCTGCGCCACTACACGCCGCCCCGCACGAAAAGCCTGTGTATTCGCTTTAATCGCAGCGCCATTAAGTTTAATAGCTTCTTCAATTGCATTAGCGCTAATGGGCAGCAAACCGCGCTGATAAGCTGCGCCGACGACAATCATATTGGCGGACATGGCACTACCAAACAGGAGTTCCGAAAGAACCGTTGCATCCAAGCGAAAGTTATCTTCCTGCCGAGTATTTCTATCAATCGCATTGAGGAGAATCTTTTCTCTTGGATATTTGATGGCTGTTGAAATGACCATGCTTCCCGTTGGTATTTCGCTGGTAGAAATCACCGCCGTCGTTCTATCACGTCGCGCACGGCTCAAATTAACCGGATCAGAGGCGGAGAGTAGATCAAAGACCAAATAACAGTCAGCAGCTCCAGCCGATACTTTGTTTGCGCCAATATGATAATCATTCAATAGACGCAGGTTAGCAACCACAGGGCCACCTTTTTGGCTTAATCCCGTTTGGTCGAGACCACGCACAAATTTACCATCTAACATAGCGGCAGTCGCCAAAATCTGATTAGTCGTGACAACACCCGTACCGCCTATACCCATCATATACACGTTCCATTCGCCCGTGAAGTGATACTCTGGTTCGGGCAAGTCAGTATTGATGTCATACTCGCGCCGCGCTATTTGTTCGCCCGGTATAATAGTAATGAATGCAGGGCAATCACCCTTAAGGCAGCTATAATCTTTATTGCAAGAGGACTGGTGAATTTGTGTCTTGCGCCCGAATTCTGTTTCGACTGGAAAAACGCTCAAACAGTTCGATTTAACACCGCAGTCGCCGCAGCCTTCACAAACTGCCTCATTGATAAACACCCTCATTTCTGGCTCTGGGGCCAAACCGCGTTTGCGCTTGCGCCGAAGTTCAGCGGCACATTCTTGATCGTGAATCAAAATGGTTACGCCCGGAATTTCTCTTAAAACGCTCTGTGCTTCATCCAGCCGATCACGGTGCCAGATTTCCACACCTTCCGCCCATTTTGTTCCCTTAGCATATTTATCAGGTTCATCGCTGGTTACGATGATCTTGCCGACACCTTCCGCTTTGAGCGCATGGGTAAGTTCAGGTACGGGCATTGCGCCATCTGCATCTTGCCCGCCTGTCATCGCAACCGCCGAATTATAGAGGATTTTATAGGTAATGTTGACTTTAGCAGCTATCGATTGGCGAATAGCTAACGAACCAGAATGGAACAGCGTACCATCACCAATATTCTGGAACATGTGGTTTAAGTTACTGAATTGCGACGCGCCGACCCACTGAACACCTTCGCCGCCCATTTGGGTTAAGCCAATTGTCGTCTCCGAGCCGGATAACAAAGTCATCGTGTGGCAGCCGATGCCTGCGCCCGCAAGTGACCCTTCAGGCAGCACGGTGGAACTGTTATGCGGACAACCCGAACAGAAAAATGGACTGCGCGGCAGTAGCGGCACAGTCAATATATCTACTGGTGTTTGAATTTGTTGAAGCCGAGTCTGAATTGACTCTAGTGGAATGCGCTGGCTAATCCGCTTGGCAATAATCTGTGCGATTTTATCGACATCAAGCTCGCCATGCGGACTGATGAATGCTTTTTCAAACTCATCGCGTTTTCCGATGATGTTAGGGCGCTCACTGCGATGATAAAGAATATCCCGAATGAAAAATTCCATAAATGCGCGTTTTTCTTCAATTATCAGAATTTCCTCTAAACCTTGAGAAAATTCGTGGATAATCTGTGGCTCCATAGGAAACATCATTCCTATCTTAAGCAGGCGTATGCCGTATTGATGAAGTTGTTCTTCTTCTAAGCCGAGTTCGTGGAGCGCTTGGCGAACATCGTAGTAGGTTTTGCCTGCTGCAATGATGCCTAGCCAAGCATCGGACGTTGGCACAGTAATGCAATTGATACCATTGGCAGTCGCAAATAATTTCGCCGCTTCTAGCCGGCCATCATGAATCTCTCGTTCCATGGCTAAACTGTAAGGTGTAAGAAGGCGTGTATTCTGATTGTGCTGCCAAGTCTTGCCATTATAAGAAAATTCTGGTGTCTCAATGATGACGCGATCTGGTGAGACTTGAGCTATGCTGAATTCATCAGCGACATTTGTAACGATCTTGAATCCGACCCAAAGGCCGGAAAAACGTGAGAGTTCAAAACCGAGTCGTCCCAGATCAAGAATATCTTGTGTGCTTCCGGGATATAAAACGGGAAACAAAGCATCGTAAAGGGTTACTTCAGAGTGAGAAGGCAAGGTTGACGATTTTGAAATCGGATCATCGCCTGCAAGAGCCAAAACCCCGCCGTTTCTGCCTACACCTGTAAAATTCGCATGTTTAAATATGTCACCGCTTCGATCAACACCAGGTGCTTTGCCATACCACATACCGAGTACACCATCGTACTTAGGGTCAGGCAGCATATTTGCGGTCTGGCTACCGAAAATTGCGGTTGCTCCAAGCTCCTCATTGATTGCAGGTAAAAGATGAACCTGATGTTCCTTCATAATGCGATTGCTTTGTTGGATCGTCATATCTAGGCTGCCAAGTGGCGAACCACGATAGCCAGAAACCAAGGTTGCTGTGTTCAATCCACGCCTTTTATCTGCACGATGCTGGTCAAGCGGCAGTCGGACTATGGCTTGAACGCCAGAGAGCAAAATCCAGCCTTCTTCTTTTGTGTATTTATCTTCGAGTGTAAATGTATTTTCTGTAAGATTATGTTTGTCTTCGTGAGGTGGTGTTGCAAGGATATTTTGTTCAGTGAGCATAAATCCCTCTAATCAACATGCTCAAACGGATATTTGGTGTTTGATATTTATTGAGATGAGTGTCTTGTAAAAAGAGCATATCACGATATGTGCAAAAAGTACAATTTATACTGGTATTTATTTGGATGTTTTTACAATTTTGCGAACGGGGATTTGAGTTTCATCAAATTAGTCGCCGATAAAGTCCGCTATCAGGCCAGGCCGAAGCCTCCGGGTTGAGGGAAACTGAGCGAAAGCCCCCTTGGGCGAAAGCGCGTCGCATTGCGACCAGTCCTGATAGCAGCTATTATCGCGCCTCGCCATGGGGCGAGGTCGAGTAAGGTGCAAGTGATAACCCGTTATCATCGCACCGGGTTTTCAGGCACAGCAAAGCGTCGCCATGAAAACTATTCCGCGATAAGGTCTCTTATCACGAGTAATTGATCTGGCAAATTTCCGCATCTTTTTGTAGACGCGGAAATGCCCCATACGGGATTCGAACCCGTGTTTTAGCCTTGAGAGGGCCACGTCCTAGGCCTCTGGACGAATGGGACTGATAATGAAGATAGTTTATCAGTAAACGATACATGGGTCAAGATGTTTTGATACGGCATCATCATGAGAAACACTTAGATGGATAAACGCCGAAGATATTCCAAATTGTAGACCGAAAGTTGTTCCCCTAATTTATCACCAATGAGCTTTTGAGTGCGAATAGCATCTTCTAATAATCGCCGGGCTATATTGTGATCCTGTAGATTGATTAAAGCAGATGCAAGGTTTGATTGAGCGCGAGCCAATCCATACAGGTTATTGCTATTTTGCAGGTAAGCGACGGCTAAAGAAAAATGCTCGTGAGCGCTCACGTAATCTTCAAGCGCATTACTACTCCGTCCCATCACTGTATGGCTTCGCGCCAAGAACAACCGATCATCCGGCGAAAGTAGGGCAGCCTTTCCTGCCATCGCTTGGCAGTTTGCGATATCATTTTTGAGAAGGTAGGCTTCTGAAGCAAGAAGCAAAGACTCACGGGTGATTTCGGCATGCTTGAGATAATCAAGCGCCTGAGACCCATTCATCATATCTATTGCAAGTTGAGCAAGTTCAAGAGATACGCGATCTGTTAACTTTGCATCTTTTAATCGTATAGTTGTAGCCGCAGATTGCTCAAGTGTTTTCAAAGCGTTGTTAAAGTCTCCTTGACATCTGAAAACGACACCTAGTTCGATCAACGCTTTAGCCTGAATCTTAAAATTACCGCCCTGCCCTGCTTTTTCGATGACGTATTGCAGGATGTGATGCGCCTCATCCCATTGGCATCCACGCCGCATAACAACGGAATAAGCAATTTGTAGTTGAATATCCAGAGATTTCTTCCTAGTTTGATAAAGGTTTTGCAAAGTAATACGCCAAAGGTCATCATGCTGATTAACGCCGGATTCTAACAGCATGAGCATCCATCTTTCTTGGGTGACACTCTCTATATGAAGCCATTTTTTATTGAGAAGTTTAGCGATTGCAGCTAGGCCAATATGTGGATAGTCGCTGCTCTTTTGCTGCAATCTAATGAGTAATTCCTCGACAATTTGGACAATATTAGCCTCATTTCGTGTATAAATCGCCTGAAAATACTGAACATGCAAAGTTAAAGGCTTACAAAGATAAGGTTCTAACGAGATCACCTCAACCATGTGATGTCGGATAAGCTCTGAAAAGCCCTCTAGGTAAAGCATCTCCCCAAATAACTCAATCACTTGACTTATACGAGGCTCAAAAGCTGGATATAGCATAAGTGCAGCAAAGAACCTTATTGCTTTTTCGCTCAAACGACGGTAATTTTCTTCCAAGCCAAGTTGGGAAATCTCAAAATTCGAGACCAATAGATCACCCATTGCTAACTGTTCTGCTGCCAATCTTATTGATCTTGGGTTGCCGCCCACAGCATCCCATAGCAAATTAATCGCATATTCATCTAAGTTCTCGGCTTGGCGCTTATTCTCTGTATTATATTCAATCATTAAACGCATCTCATCATACGTTATCTCATTCAATACAAGATGCTCGGTTAGATGAGACGAAGGAATAAAGTCGCAATTAATCAAAATAACCTGTGCTGGGTGCAGCAGTTGCAAGAGATCATCTATGAAAGATGAGATTTCTTGGATTCGCCCCAAATTATCAATAACAATCACGCAATGATAAAGTAGTAAATATTCTTGTAAGCCTATAATTGAATTTTCGACATAGATTTGCCTATCTATAGTGTCATAAATGATAGCGGGTGATTCCGGCGCACTTATCCATATTAACTGATCGATCTGTGGGGTTTCTGGCAAGCGCCCTCCAATGTAGGCTCGGATATAGGACTCAATTAAGGACGTTTTGCCAATTCCACTAGCGCCGGAAACAAAGAGATTAAAAGCGAAATTTCCCGCAAGCAGACTTTGGATTATTCCAAAATCCCCTTCCCTACCAAACAATATTGAGGATGCAACACCGGGAAGCTGCGCTCTCAAGCGAATTTCGCGCTGAAGAGAACACGCCTCCCATTCTTGTGCGATTAAAATACGATAGATACGTTGAAACCCCTTATGACGATAACGCCGTACGGTACGATCTGTGATACCCGCCAATTCGCTAAACTCTAGGAGGCTAATATTTAAACCAACACGAACATAACAATAGTATAGATAAGACCAGCTTAACAACTCCGCAGCATTTTGTTGAGTATCCTGAATAATCGCTTGTTTTGCCTCTATAAGAGAAGAGGTATCGGAAAGAGACACTAAATCCAGTGATTGCCTGGTCCGATAGTAATGCTCACGAATTGTTGTCGTTAAAATATAAAAGACAGCGAATTCACGCGCATCTTCTATTTTTGGTAAACTCGGATCGGCTAAGAAAACATCAACCAGAACTAGTGTTCGCAGCCTATTGCTAAAACTAAGCCCCTCAGATGCACTTACCAGCTCATCAAGCGCAGCAACAATATCGGCTATAGAAATAAAATTGTGATCTTTATTTACCATTTTGCATTGGGAAAAGTGTTTATCTTGGCATCAAGGCCAACACGCTTATACATTTGAAAACCCGTAAAGGGATGTCCTAAAATACCATCATGGATGGCCCATGAACGCCCACGCACCGTATTTGCAAAACTGGGCTGGCGAAATGGATTATCTGAGAGCAAACGTGCATGAAGATCGCCACCTTCTTGAAACTCTCGGTGAATTTCTTGCATGTCTCGATGTCCACGCAAATAATTAAAGCCATAACGCTCAAACACAATTGCATTATGATAAGCCAACGGTTCAATGAAGAATAGATCATGCCCTATATTCTGTATGAATCGATCAAAGATGGGGACAAATTGCTTAAAGACTCGTAATCCCTTACGAATTTGTCCTGGTGCAAGCCCTGCTCTCATGGCTTCTTTTTCGGCTGCAATATTCCTACTACTGGTACCGAATTGCGTTGCGTTGCCCTGTTGATCGACATCAATGTTAAAACGCGGCGCATCAGGATCGTTGACGACAACCAGAAGTACCAAAAGATGATGATTGAAGGTATCTGCCATATTGATGTAAAGAATCGCGTCACTATCCGTTGAGCGCCATTTTGCAGTAATCTCCATGGCGCGGCTGCCGGTTGGACAGCGAAAAGTCACCACTGGATATTCATCAATTGCTACCTTGAAGGTGTTTCGATCAATACCGTAATTGCTAAACAACCAGTCCGGCAGCAGCGTCTTGTAGATGGCATGTTTATCAGCTTCCGGCAAATTGTTGATTTCGCGTATGGAATGGGGCCATGATAAAGGCAGCATAGGCTTAATATTGATCTTTGAGTACACGCCGGATTTCACGGTCAGAGTCGCGTTTTGCAATTGTCTCGCGTTTATCGTAGAGCTTTTTGCCTTTAGCCAGCGCGATTTCCACTTTGGCTAATCCACGTTCTAAGAAAACCATCGTTGGCACAACCGTATAGCCGCGCTCACGCAGACCATCAATAATACGATTAATCTCTTTTCGCCGCAGCAGTAATTTGCGAGGACGCACTGGGTCGGAATGACCGAATACACCAGCCTGTTCATAGGTGTTAATATGAACACCCATCAACCAGAGTTCGTTATTTTGTTCCTGAACAAACCCATCTTGCAAATTGATCCTGTTGTCTCGAATCGATTTTATCTCTGAACCCATCAACACAATGCCGGCCTCATACTTATCATAGAGGAAGTATTCGTGTGATGCCTTGCGATTCCGTGCGATTATTTTCCGACCTTCACTCATTCAACTTCCCTGCGCTTCTAACTGTTCCTGCAAATGACGCACTGCTTCCCCGATTTCGATGTCACGTCCCGTCTCATCAGGAATCATGGCAATATTTGGTTGTAGACCTACGCCATCAATAACATGATGGTCGGGCGTGAACCATTCAGCCGATGTAACATGCACCGAAGACTGATCGGACAAAGAAAAGATTTGCTGAATTGTACCTTTTCCGTAAGTCAGTTGACCAATAAGAATACCGCGCTCTTGATCTTGTATTGCACCGGCGACTATTTCAGCCGCACTTGCAGTCCCCCTATTTACGAGGACAACTAGTGGAATGTCCGCTATACTGCCAACTTCATCTGCTTCAAAGGGGCGTTCTTCAGCTTTGGTTTGCTCATATACTATTACACCTCCTTCTAAAAAGCGGCTAGCAACTTGAATCGACTCTTGCAACAGCCCACCCCCATTATTACGTATATCGAGGACGAGACCCTCAATCACTGCGGATTGTAGTTCGCTAATTGCAGTATCCAGTTCGTCGGGTGTCCGGTTTGTAAACCGTAAAATCTGGATATAACCTAACCGTTGATCCTCCGACAAAACACGCCAAAGAACCGAGGGGATATTGATAACTTGAAACGGGATAAAGACGTTAACATCCTCAGCTACGCCTTCACGAGATACCGTAACTTCTACCCCATTATCATCCCTTACTTCACCACGTAATAACTGATCTACCGCATCCTGCTGTTCGGATAGTTCCAATACACGTCCATTAACTGCACGTAGAATGTCGCCATCTTGAATACCTTTAGCCGCAGCCGGGCTATCGGGAAAAGGATACAGTGTAAATTCACCGGTAGCTGAACGCTGCAAACTCACCCCAATACCGCCGTATGTTCCGGCAAGTACCTGCGATTCACTTTGGGCAACAGGCGGATCAATAAAAAAAGTATTGCGATCCTCAAGCGATCCAAGTAAGCCTCGAATCGCCGCATATTGCCGTGTCGAATAGTCGGGTTGTTGGCGCAGGTAATTTTGATCCAGCAAGTACTGTACCTCATCTAATAATGGATAGCTCGACTCTTCCGGCAAAGGCGTAGCGAAAACTGGCGACATGCGTATATCTACATAATCGCGCAGTAAGAATCCGGCGAAGAACACCAACGCTAAGACGATGCCCAACAATGCGCCAAGCAAAATAGAGCGCGTATATTCTTTGTGTTTTTCTGAAGCGTTCTGCATAACATTCACTTGTATAATTAGGACAGAATGAAATGGATTGTAGCATTGTCGAAAGCGAAACCCAACATGCAACCTATTCACTTTAGAATGGTTTTACATATGAGGACAATAATTTAATGACTATCAAGCATGACCCGCCGCTTGTCTTAATCGCTGACGATCAAATTCCAACGACAGTGATGTTAGAACGTGTTTTTGAGTATGAGGGGTATCAGGTCAAAAGCGTTTATGACGGTCTCGCCGCCGTTGAAGCAGCTCACAGCCTTTTACCCGACCTCATTTTGTTGGATGTCAATATGCCGGGAATCACCGGCTTTGAGGTTCTTCGACAGTTACGCGAACATCCAAATACGGCTAACATCCCGACAATTCTTATCACAGCAATGGGTGAATTATCCGATATTGTGCAAGGGTTGAATCTTGGGGCAGATGACTATTTAAAAAAGCCATTTCATGCTCAAGAATTATTGGTTCGCGCCCAAAGCAAGATGAAATCCCGTAAATTAGAAGACAGCCTACTCCGGCGCAGGCAAGAACTAGAGGCGCTTTTACGAGTAAGTGAAGAACTTAACCAGCATTTGGAAGTTGATGACCTGCTGGGTTTTATTCTTTATCTGGCATTGGACTTGCTCCCTGGCGAGGCTGCGGCTATTTATCAAATCAACAAAGAAGGCAGCATTGTAGATCATCGTATCAAACGGAAAGATGGCACATCTACCGAAAATATCTTTGATACTGATGTTATTTTGCAATATTTCCTCGAAAACAATCAGGTCATCTTGTGGCCTGATGCCCCACCTGTGTTCTCGGAGTTTAACAGCGGCATGATTGCCCCCCTTCAATATGGCGGCAGTACACATGGCTTGCTGATGCTCGTCAACGATCAATCTTATGATGAAGATCAGCTTCGCCTTTTTAATGGCATCAGCAAGCAAGCAACTTTAGCGCTCCGTAATGCCGAACTCTACGCCATTCAAGCGAACTATGCCATGCACCTTGAAGATATGGTAGCAGAGCGCACCTCCGCGTTGCAATCTGCACAGCAAATGCTGATTCGTGCCGAGAAATTGGCTTCGGTAGGTCGTCTAGCCGCCAGCATTGCCCATGAAATCAACAATCCATTGATGCCCATCCAAATTAACCTCGAACACATGATGGAAGATATTCATTCCGGTCATCCCATCGATGCTGAAGATATTGAACGCGCCCAAGAAAGCGTTGCGCGTATCCATCGCATTGTTAATCGTTTGCTAGAATTTACAGGCAAGCGTCAAGCCGGGAGTTCGGACTTGCAACCTCTGGACTTGAACAAGCTGATCGACAGCATTACTAGCCTCATTCGCAAAAGTTTCGAACAATCCAACATGAAAATTGTCTGCAATCTTTCTCCCCTACCTCAAATTTATGGGAATAAAGATCAACTTGAGCAAGTGCTGATGAATCTCGCCTTGAATGCAAAAGCGGCCATGAAAAAAGGCGGGATGCTAGAAATCAATACAACAATTCAAGCCGGCGAGGTGGTCATTGAAGTAAAAGACACAGGACATGGTATTCCGGCTGATATTATCGAGAATATCTTCGAGCCGTTTGTTTCAACAAAAGAAGAAGGCACTGGGCTAGGCCTCTTCATCAGTTACGGCATTATTCAGAATCACAATGGCACAATTCAAGTTCAGAGCGAGGTGGGCAAAGGCACAAATTTTATTCTGCGTTTGCCCATTTCAAATGTGAGCTAAGTTCATGCTGGTGTGCTTAGGTTATCCTATTGCACGCCACCGTCCACGAAACTCTTCCTCAGTAAAGTTGCCGTCGGAAAACCCAATTGCGTCGTTAATGTCTACAGCGATCACACTCAAAGTAGTGTTATCGGCGCAGTTGATTAATCGTACTCCCACAGAGTCGGCTTCACTTGTGAAAATACGACTCTCACGAGCAAGGATATACATCGACTGGGACAGATTATCCCGCAGAATAGTACCCGATTGACTGCACACAGAAACGAGCAGGGTTCGGCCTAATGGTGTTTCAACAATACCCGCACTGTTTTCAACGATTTCCAGATTGCCTAATGCCGAATAAAGGGCATCAAAATTCGCATTAGGATCGCTTGTTGGTGGGACTGTGGGCGGCATGAGGATATTTGTAGCTGTTGGCTCAGGTGATGCAGTGGGTTCAATGACTGTCGCTGTGGCAGCTTCGATAATACCACTGTCATCCGTACTTACGGCCTGTGTAGTCGAAGTACTAACGATAATCTCAATTGTAGGTACTGATGTTGCCAAAGTTGAAATCTCGGTGGGTAATTCTTCCTGTGTTGCTGTAAGAGATGGCCGTGTTTCAACTGTTGCGTCTTCGGCAAGCGCCTCCGCTGTTTCGGCGACTTCTTCAAGTGTTGGCTCAAAGCTGGGGGTCTCTACAACAATGACAATGGCTTCTGTGCCCTCCGAAGTCATTGTCGAACCTGTCCCTCCGATAGCTGACTCAGCCGTCACTTGATTGCTTTGTGCGACATTTGTCGGTACGGGTGTCGTGTCTTGTTCGTCATTATCACCAAATGGATTAATAATGACAAAAACAAATACCAATAACAGGACGAGTGCCGCTGCGAAGGCTAACGCGAGGATTGCACCGCGTCGGCTTGTATCTTCCTTAGCCTTTTCTTTATCATAATTAACACGATCTAAATCATCATCGTCAAAAAGGCCTTCGATGTCTAAGTCATCATCATCGAATTGTGTGGCTTTCGACGCGGTATCCAAATCACTAAAGTCATCTGCGTTGCTCAATGAGGTCAGTTTCCGAGATGCGGCGGGAGTTGCTACTTCGTCGTCTAAGTCAAAATCGTCAAATTCATCGCCCATTTCCGAGCTAGTGCTGATTTGGCGAAGTGTTTGCTGCAAATCACTTGCGCCGGAATATGCTGGATCAATTCGCAGCACATTATCCAGCGCTTCTTGCGCCTTAGCTTCATCGTCTACAGCATGGGCATAAATCCACCACACATCCGCATTATCCTGATTGGAAGCTAACAGAGGCTCCAACATAGATCGTGCCTCGCTCAAACGGTCTTGTTCGATAAGGTCAAACGCCTTCGACAAGTCCTGATTTGTCACGTTGCTCATTTTAGTGAGCCTCCCCATTTTGCCGAATAAATGATGACTATAAACACTTGGATAATGAGGCAGTTTACATCCAACTTGAGTCATCCGCAACTTAAATAATTGTGACAGCAAAAAACCCGCTTAATTTGCGGGTCTTTGCTTTGTTGCCCCGGAGAGGACTTGAACCTCCATCCCGTAAAGGACACGGCCCTCAACCGTGCGCGTCTGCCAGTTCCGCCACCGGGGCTTGAGAATAAGACAATTATACTCGTCTGGAACACAGTGTCAATCCTTTTAAGATCAACGGGGTTATCGATACAATAGAGTGATTGCAATGACATCGAGGACTGATTAATCATGCGGATTGTATTGGATGCAATGGGGACAGACGAGTGTCCCGTGCCGGATGTTGCTGGGGCAATTTTAGCAGCACGCGAATCAGGCGATACAATAATTCTTGTAGGTGATGAATCATTGATCCGGCGAGAGATCAATAAACAGCGCATCGATCAGCTAAAACTAGAAGTTGTCCACGCTAACCAAGTCATTACAATGGATGATAAACCCTCGCTTGTCGGTAAAGCAAAACCCGACTCCTCCATGCACATTGGTCTCCGTTTAGTTCAAGACCATTCTGCCGATGCCTTTGTGACCGCCGGTAATACGGGCGCAGCTCATGCGATTGCTATGTTATTTGCGCTGCATCGTATCCCCGGCATCCGCCGTCCAGCGTTAAGTGGCATATTCCCTTTCAATCAACATCCAATCACATTTTTAGATATTGGTGCCAATACCGATTCTAAAGCCGACTGGTTGGCTCAATTTGCCCTCATGGGACATGTATATGCCCAAAATGCACTTGGGATAAATCGCCCTCGTGTGGGTCTACTCTCTAACGGTGAAGAAGAAGGCAAAGGGACACAAGCGATACGTGAAGCCAACACCATGTTACAGCAGTTGCCGCCTTCTTTGCTCAATTTTATCGGCAATATAGAACCAAAAGACATTATGCACGGCAATATTGATGTCGTCGTTAGCGATGGCTTTACTGGCAACATCCTTATCAAAACATTTGAATCCTCCACGCGCTACCTAGTCAACGTCCTTCGTGACGAAATGCGGCGTAATGTGTTTTCAACATTAGGCGGGCTTTTAGCAAGGCCAGCTTTTAATCAGGCTCGCCGCAAACTAGATACTGCCGAGGTCGGCGGCGCACCCTTACTCGGCGTAAATGGGGTTGTCATTATCGCACATGGACGCTCAACCCCTTATGCCATCAAAAATGCCCTCCTCCAAGCCCATAAAGCGGTGGAAGGTCATATTATCCAAGCAATTGAAGAAGGCGTTTCAGCTTTAGATATCAACCATTTAGAGAGTGAACGCTAGGCTATTGGAGTTATTATGGAATTGTTGCGAAACGGACGGCATCGCGTCGTCATCACAGGCTTGGGCGCAATCACCCCCTTGGGTACAGTTAAATCGCTCTGGGAAGGCTTATTGCAAGGCAAATCAGGCATCCGGCGACTAGAAACAATCGTAACCGATCATGTTTCTATAAAAATTGGCGGCGAAGTGCGTAATTTTAATGCGTCGGACTATATAGAGCATAAAGAATCGCGCCGGATGGGCCGTGCTTCTCAATTCGCAGTTGCCGCTGCTAAAATGGCAGTGGAAGATGCTGGATTAACGCCAAGCGAAATCGAATTAGAAGGTGAACGTGTCAGCGTGATTATTGGTACATCACTTGGCTCGCATGAAATGTCGGAACAAAATACGTTCAAATATAAAACAACAGGTTATCGCAAACCAAACCCCTTAGCACTCATTAATGCATTGCCCAATATGCCAGCACATTATGTGAGTCGGTTTTTTCGCGCTTTAGGCCCCCTCCTAACACCTTCGACGGCTTGTGCATCTGGGACGCAATCCATTGGTGAAGCGACTGATTACATCCGCAACGGCAGATCAGATGTCGTCATCGCTGGTGGTGTAGAGGCGATTCTGCAAGATTATACACTCGCAGGTTTCGATGCCATGAACGCCTTAGCGACAGAATATAATGATGATCCAGAACATGCCAGCCGCCCCTTCGATAAAAATCGCTCAGGCTTTATTTTTAGTGAAGGATGTGCGGTTGTCATCCTAGAGAGTCTATCTCATGCCCTTAAACGCGGCGCACGTATTTATGCTGAAGTATTAGGCCATGCAGCTTCTTCGGATGCCTACCATGTGGCTGTACTTGATCCCGAAGGACGCGGTGCAATCCGTGCCATGCGGTGGGCGTTGGACGATGCTCATCTCCCTACCGATAAAATTGACTATATCAATGCACATGGCACATCCACCCAAGCCAATGATGCGATGGAAACGTTAGCGATCAAGCATGTTTTTGGTGAGATTGCCTACAATATTCCAGTCAGTTCAACGAAAAGTATGTTGGGTCATGCGCTCGCTGGTTCGGGTGCCATTGAGGTCGTCGCATGTGCTTTGAGCCTTATTCATCAAGTGATTCATCCGACTATCAATTATGATACGCCCGACCCAGATTGTGATTTAGATTATGTGCCTAATCAGGCGCGTGATACACAGGATATGAAACATATTCTCTCCAATAGTTTCGGTTTAGGTGGGCAGAATGCCACCATCATACTAGGGCGGATTTGATTTTGTGTTTAATCCCTATGATGTTAAGGTCATGTTGGTTACAATAAGTGCTATGATGACGATCAAGGATTTTTAATGACAAAAGTAACTATTGTTGGGGGCGGATTAGCCGGCTCAGAAGCAGCATGGCAGATTGCCGAGCGTGGTTTCGATGTAGACCTTTACGAGATGCGTCCACACAAAACGACGGGAGCGCATGTTTCAGATCGTTTAGCCGAACTCGTATGTAGCAATTCACTCGGCTCAAAATTGCGTGACCGTGCCACTGGCCTTTTACAGCATGAATTACGTTTGATGGGTTCAAAGCTGATTGAATGCGCCGATCAAGCCGCAGTTCCGGCGGGTGGTGCTTTAGCGGTGGATCGTGAGCTATTCGCGCAATACGTCACAGAATCGCTTCTAAATCATCCTCGCATCAATTTGGTGCGGAATGAAGTTACCTCTATTCCTGATGGCCCATCCATTATCGCCACTGGCCCTCTTACATCCCCTATACTTGCTGCCGACATCGCCCGTCTTTCTAGCCAAGAATATCTGTACTTTTATGATGCAATCTCACCCATTGTGACCTTGGAAAGCATCAATATGGATGTTGCATTTCGCGCAAGTCGTTATGAACGCGGTGATGAAGACGAGGGCGACTATATCAATTGCCCGATGAATCTTGCAGAATACACACGCTTCGTTGAGGAACTCCGATCTGCCGAAACAACCGAATTGCGTGATTTTGAGCGCGAAGACCCGCATTTTTTTGAGGGCTGCCTCCCCATTGAACAGCTTGCTGCGCGGGGTGAGAACACATTAGCGTTTGGCCCGATGCGGCCTATCGGATTACGTAATCCCCATACAAATCAGCGTCCTTATGCTGTGGTTCAACTACGCCGCGATAATCTAGCCGGAAGCCTCTATAATATCGTTGGCTTTCAAACTAATATCCGCTGGGGACAGCAAGAGGCTGTATTACGGCTTATTCCTGGCCTCGAACAAGCAGAATTTGTCCGATTGGGGCAAATGCACCGCAATACGTTTTTGAATGCACCTACCCTGCTTTATGCCACCATGCAGTTTCGCGAACGCAATGATCTCTATTTCGCCGGACAAATTACAGGCGTAGAAGGCTATATCGGTAATGTAGCGACAGGGCTTGTCGCGGCGGTCAATCTAGCGCGCCGCTTACAAGATAAATCGGATTGGGTTTTACCACAAACAACAATGCTCGGTGCGCTCTGTCATTATGTAACCCATGCCGAGCCAAAACACTTTCAGCCTATGAAGGCTAATTTTGGGATTTTGCCGGAATTAGCGCAGCGTGTTAAAAGCAAGCACGATCGCTATATCGCTTATGCCGATCGTGCGCTCAATGATCTTCAACATAACGTTGAAGCATTAGACGATCCCTACTTCGATAAAATGCGCCCGCTGCAAATCCAAATGCTGTAACTTTTTTTATGATCAATTCTTGGAGTTGATAATGCCTTCTCAATCTGCACGGCTAGACGCATTACCCGCTTATGTCTTTGTCGCCATTAGTGAGCGTATCCGGCAGTTAGAAGCTGAGGGCATACAAGTCGTGCGTTTGGATATCGGCAACCCGGATATGCCCCCCCCTAGCGCTGTGATCGAGTCCCTAGCGGATTCAGCGCGTTATCCCGAAAATCATGGCTATTCAGGCTATCGCGGAACAGCTTCGTTCCGTCAAGCAATCGCCCAATACTATAAGACTCGTTTTCAAGTAACGATCAATCCCGAAACCCAAGTATTGCCCGTCATTGGTAGTAAGGAAGGTATTGTTAATCTATCACTCGCTTATCTTGACAGAGGCGATCTCGCATTAGTCCCAAGCATCAGTTACCCTGCATATGCGCTCGGCGCACAACTTGCTGGTGCCGATGTGCATTGGATACCTACTAACGCCACGACGAATTATTTACCCGATGCATCTAGCATTCCCAGCGAGATTGCGCGTCGCACGAAGTTATTCTGGGTAAATTATCCGAATAACCCAACAGGTGCGACAACCGATTTAGCTTTTTATCATGACATTCTTGAATATTGTATTGCCAATGATATTCTACTCGTCTCTGATAATCCCTATGTGGAAGTAACCTTCGATGGTTATATCGCGCCAAGCCTTCTCCAAGTACCTAACGCTTCCGATCACGCTGTAGAGTTTATTTCATTTTCTAAAAGTCATAATATGGCAGGGTGGCGGCTTGGCGCAGCCGTCGGCTCACCCCAAGCCCTGAAGACATTACTCCAAGTCAAAAGCAATATGGATAGCGGCCATTTTAAATCCATTTACGATGCCGGGATCACAGCATTGGAAACCCCACAGTCTTGGATTGAAAGTCGCAATCGCATTTATCAGCAGCGTCGCGATCGCGTAATTGCTGCCTTGCCGGAAATCGGTCTGGAAGCAGAAACGCCTAAAGGGTCGCTTTATATTTGGGCAAAAGTGCATGAAGGGGATGCTGATAGCTATATAGAACACGCCCTCACGGAAGCACACGTAACATTCGCACCTGGGTCAGCTTACGGCCCCGATGGTAAAGGCTACATACGCATTAGCTTGGGTGTCGAAGATAACCAACTCAACCAAGCCATCAATAATCTTAAATCGTGGTATGCTAAAGTATAAAAATCAATCTAGTACCGGATAAATATGCCAGACTCCTATTCGTCCTATGCGCCACCCGAAAAAGCCTTTCTTGTCGCTGTCAATATTCAAGGCAGTCGCCCTCTATTAACGATGGAAGACTCATTAAAAGAACTTGCCCTTCTTGCACAAACTGCCGGAATGGAAGTTATTGGGCAGGCAACACAAAATTTACATCGCATCGATTCTGCAACCGTTATTGGCTCAGGAAAAATCGAAGAAATCAAAACCAGTGTTGAACTCGCTGAAGCGCAAGTGGTGATTTTCGATGATGAACTTTCACCACGTCATCAGCGCGAACTTGAAAAACACTTTGGTGAAGCCATTAAAGTCATTGATCGCTCAACGCTCATTTTGGATATTTTCGCCCAACATGCTCAAACTCGTGAAGGTGCGTTGCAAGTTGAGCTTGCACAATATGAATATCGCCTGCCCAGATTGACACGTCAATGGACACATCTTGCCCGACAAGCTGGTGGTAGTACACGCGGTGGCGTTTCGGGTGTCGGGCTGCGTGGCCCCGGCGAAACTCAGCTTGAAGTAGACCGTCGGGAGATCAGCCGGATAATCGCCCGGCTTAAAAATGATTTAGAACACGTCCGTCAACATCGCAACCGCCATAGAATGCAAAGAACCCGCGCTGGCGTTCCCGTCATCGCTTTAGTAGGCTACACCAACGCTGGCAAGTCAACCTTACTCAAAGCACTTACAGATGCGGATGTTTATATCGCAGACCAGTTATTTGCCACGCTTGACCCAACCACGCGCCGTGTCCTACTGCCTTCTAATCGGCAAGTGCTGTTTACGGATACAGTAGGATTTATTCAAAAACTTCCTACCACCCTGATCGCAGCGTTCCGCGCCACCTTAGAAGAAATCGCTGAGGCCGATTTGCTACTTCATGTTGTGGATGTCTCTCATCCTAATGTCCTTCAGCATATTGAATCCGTCGAAGATACACTGGCTGAAATCGATGTCCCCTCAATTCCGCGCATCTTGGTTTGGAACAAAATGGATCGCTGGCGCGGAAAGGAATTACCACAACTATCTGAAGAAGCCGCTTATGCTGCTCAAATCGCCGTTTCCGCACAAGCCAAAACAGGTATAGAGGGTCTATTTGAGGCAGTTGAACAAACGCTAACCCAAGCCCTAAGCCGAACTAAGTTGTTGATCCCTTACGAACAAGGGCAGCTTCTTTCGCTTCTTTATGAATCTGCGAATATAGAGACGCGTGAAAACAACCGCGACGGTGTATTGGTCACGGTGCAGCTTCCACAGACTCTTCTGGAACGCTTTAAAAGCTATCAAGTCATAGGATAAATGATGATGTTAAAACGAATAGATCGTTCCGAAAGATTATCAAAACTCATTGCGCGTATTTCTAACTTGTTTGCACAACAACGCGGTTTACCCGTGTTGATTGGCATCGGACTATTAGGATTTAGCTTTGTAATCCAGCTCGCCGATGTCTATTCGGGCAGCCGATTATTAGAATTGGTAGGGGTAATCACCCATAATTTGGGTGTTCTGATCGCTCTCATCGGCTTGGTTTTGGTAGCACCTTTAGGAAGATGATAGAGCGATATCACGAGATATAAACGATCAGAACACATAAGTTATGGGTGATGGATTGTCCAACTAAATCTAACCCAATTGAACCCAATAAATTTCTGGTCTGAAGATGGTGTGTACAAACAACCGCATATCAGGAGAGATTGTCAAACCAGCAAGTGGAGCAAGAAGATCAGTGTAGAGGACAATCTCAACCTGATCGTTGCTACACCCTCCATCCAGACAGGTTTCTGGGTTCACTCTCCCAACGACCCCTCTTGTTCCTAGAGCATACGTAAAATACAAATAGCCATCTGATCCAAGTACGATACCTGTAGTATTTTGTAAACCACTCACAAGAGGTTGTGTAACAGCATTATTCCCCTCCAAAAGTGAACCTTTTTCGATCCACTCAATCGACCTTCTTGAACTTCCATTATTGGCAACATACACATAGCTGCTATCCACAGCAATACCTGTAGGAGATCTCAATTCATCCACGAGAATACGACTCTGACCATCTCGTCCAATAAACATAATGTTATTGCCAGCAAGGTTAGTAACCAAGAAACCTTGCTCATCCAAATAAGCTACACCCCATGGACCCTGCAAATCAGAAGCAATAGGCTGAGGCGATCCAGCACGGTTAACCAACAAAAAAGTATTCGTATCGAAATCAGGTATCCAAAGGTTTACACCACCAGCATTATCATCTTCAACATACATCGTGTGTGCATTACGAACACCATAGATATATGTTTCTGTAGAACCAGATCGATCATTCAGTTGATACAACGTCCAGTCCCCATTACAAGCCGCATAGATTTGATCTCCAAACCAAGCAGCACCATTCGGTCTTTGAACATTCCCTGTCAATACCGATAAATCTGACTGAGTTAAGGGTTCCATAAAACTTAGTTGAGCTAAATCGTTTTCCGGATTGACTTGAGTAGTCTCAGGTGTTTCATCTGGCATAGGTGTTTTTGAAGGTGCAGGAGTAGGTGTAATAGCACTCAGCTCACCAACACTTACTGTAAACGATAAAACTAAACCTATAACGATTACACTAATCCACAGAACTGCTTTATACATTACTTTACCTTTGTCTAATGACTATAAGAAATATCAGGGATGGAAATAAAAAAAGCTGTTCCACTATTTTCTTCGCTTTCTAGCCAAAGTCTACCATGATGATTTTCCACAATGGTTTTAACTAGGCTTAATCCTAAACCTGATCCAGAAACATGCTCTATTCCTTTTTGTCGCCCTCTAAAAAACCGCTCAAAAACCTTCACTTGCAATTCAAGCGGAATACCAACCCCATTATCTCTAACTTCAAAAATCAAATCACTATTAGACTGGTAAACAGCTATACGTACCCAACCTTCAACAAGTGTGAACTTAACAGCATTTTCAATAAGATTGACCAACGCACGTTCAAATTGATCCCGATCACACCAGAAATCCAGCAAATTTTCTTCAACACGTACTTCTAATTTGACGTGTTTATCCTCAATAAGATAAGTCAATTCATCCACACAATTCTTCACAATCCTGCTTGGATCACATAACTCAGTAACAGGAGTAATCGTTTTTAAACGCTCAAGATCAAGAACACCTCGGATAATTCTATTCATTCGACCAAGCTGACGCTCAACAACCATCAACGCTTCATGCACTTCAGGATTTGGATTATCCTCTAAATCTTCATTAAGCAAATCCAAATACGCCATCGCACCCATAAGCGGATTTTTAAGGTCATGGCTCGCCATACGTACCATTTCACTCTTCATTCGATCCAGCTCTTTAAGCTGCGTTACATCATTTAACACAGCCACCCATCCCGCAATACGCGGTCTTCCTAAGATCGCCAAGTGACACAAATAGACCTTATCATTTAAAGAAACTTCATAAGCATAGCCACTTTTACGCCGTAATCCCTGCAAAACTTCTTGGCGATTCAACGGAAACGCCTCATGCGGCAGCATATCTATCACCAACGAATCTTGAAAATCAGGAGGAATAGAAAATAGCTTTTGTGCGGCTGGATTAGCAAAAATGAGCTTAAACTGTCGGTTAATCGCAAGAACAGGATTTTCTGTACTCGTTAAAACCGTCTCTAGCTGGCTATGAGCCGTTTCAACCTCACTAGTAAGCGCCTTTTGCTCAGTAAATAAACGACTATGAGCAATCGCAACAGCAGCTTGAGAACCAAGCAATTCTAATAGGTAAACATCCTCAACACCAAACAACCGTCCCTGCCGCCCCGAAACGACCAACAGTACGCCAATTGTGCTGCCACCATAATCCAGCGGAACACAAATGACCGAGCCGAATGTTTCTCTAGCCAACGGAAAGTCTTCGATTCCTTTCCAATCGCGTCCATAATTTTCTAAAAAAATCGATTGGTGAGATTGTGCAACCGTACCTGATACGCCTTTTCCAAACATAACCTCTGTATAAATAAGCTGATGCGGTAAACCGTAAACGGTTTCTAGGACAATTTTATACTCTTTAACCAAAAAAATTCCAACCCCGTCTGCATTTAACCACCCCGCCGCTTGTGTGGCAATTTCTTTTAACACAGTATCTAAAGAAATTTGGCTAGTGATAGCAAGAGATACCCTGTGCATAGTTTCTACTTGCGAACTACGCTCAGTTAAGGGGGTAATAATCTCTTGCTGCAAAATTGCAAAACAAGAAATTAAAGCCCCTATTGATGATACAGTCGTTGAAAACGACGCAACAATAAGATCAGGATTAATAAATGTCAAACTTTGGCCTACTAAAAAGAGGGTAATTCCTGTCCTTAACCCTCGTGATCGAATACGCCGCCTATAGTGCCATAGCATATAAAGCGTTATTCCATCGAAAAACATGTAAAAAATAATGAAAAGCGGATGTAATTTCTGCGTAAAAACCTGATTAACATTATCATCACTAGGTGTTTTTTTTATGACTATAAGAAAAATTTGGTACATAACAACTAAAATAAGGATGCCAAAGGCCAGTGTTTTTAACCGTCTAATCCTTACACCAGCAAGGATGGTTGTGAGGATATAAATCGCCACACTCGCCCCAGTGAATCCAAAACTCATCACACTCACCGCGAGGCTCACTATTAAGGGATTAACCTCCGAAAGAAGCAATGCCACTTGCACTAGAAGCGATCCAATATTCCATAAAGTGACCATAAGCAAAAAAACCGCGAAGAATTGATTTAATTCTTTCCGCGCATCATGCCACAAAGTAATAATAAGAAAACCTAAAGCAAGCGAGATTGTCAGACCATTTGCCAACAATGTCACCGCACTAAGTGTCACCATAAAATGTTTCCAAAGCTATTAGATGGGATTTTTCAGCCTTTAACAGAATTTGTTGGTGGCTGTTTCTCGAATCGATAACCAACACGATGCTCAGTTAAAATGTAAACCGGATTCGCGGCATCAGGTTCAATTTTCCGGCGTAATTGACTGATATAAACACGGGGATAGTAAATGTCGTCTACATATTCCTGCCCCCAGACCTGCTCTAAAAGGTCACGCTGGGTAACAACACGTCCCGAATTTTCCATGAGGACCGCCAGCAGCTTAAACTCAGTAGGTGTCAAATGGATTTTTCGCCCATTAACATAGACATGCCGCCTATGAAGATCAACGCTTAAATGACCGTCGTTATACCCCTGTTCCTGATCGCTAGAAATGATCTGTGAGCGCCGCAGCAAGGCTTTTACCCGCGCAACAAATTCATTCAGACGCACAGGCTTAATCAGATACTCATCCGCGCCAGCGTTCAGACCTTCAATCACATCATCTTCCGTGACAGCCTGTGCCGAAAGCATCATTACAGGGGTATCAGCCACCTCACGAATGCGACGACAAACCGTCAATCCGTCCATACCGCCAGGCATGATAATATCCAAAATCACAAGATCAGGTTTAAAGCTGTGAAAAGTCCGCAGCCCTTCTAAACCATCCCCACACAAAGCAACATCAAAGCCATCCCGCCGCAACTTGCGACCAAGGGCATCCCGTATAGCTTGTTCGTCATCAACAATGAGTACTTTCATAGTTGTAGTTTAACATCACCCAATTATTGCCACAAGTCCACTAACCCCCAAATCATAGAGCAAACGTCAGGTTGAGGGTGACATTGTTGGTTATAATGTTGGAACATTATCATGAAATTCCAGAAAGGCAACCCAATGAATATCCACCGAAGATTACTAAGGACAATAGTCCTTTTCAATATACTACTCTTGTTGGCACTCGCTGTAAGTGCTTGCAACCTTACCGCCGCACCTGAAGAACAACTCGACGTGACTAACGTACCCACTAATGATGGAAATCCCACCCGTACCCCCTCCTCGAACAGCAATTTACCTACAGCTCGGGCTGTAACCCAACTTCCCGTGCCGACCTCCCGCGTTCCTTTTGGCGGAACGGCTGTCTCTGTTTTACCACAGCCTATTTTGCTGCCGACGATTACACCTTTACCCCTTAGCATCGTTATCCTGTCGCCCATCCCCGGCAATGTGGTTGCTAGTAATGTTCAAGTACTTGGTGCAGCCAGCCACCCACAGTTTCTCCAATATCAACTCGAATATGGCCCAGATAATCCCAGTAACCTTTGGTATCCAGCAACCGGCATCATTCAAACACCCGTCACAACCTATGGCTTACTTGGCATCTGGAATACAACGACCTTTCCTGATGGCGTTTATCAACTACGTTTACGTGTCTTTCTCCGTGATGGCAGTAATCTAACCACTGTTGTAAACAATATCCGTGTCCAAAATCAAGCACCAACCCCTATCCCCACAGCCACCCTCACCATACCCCGTCCCATTGCCGCCTTTACACAAGATCGCGCAACGGGTAACGCGCCTTTAGTTGTACGCTTCTTCAATCAATCCAGCGGCGATATCACAAGCTACAACTGGAATTTCGGCGATGGTGGCCTGAGCAGCGAATCAAATCCTGTGCATACTTATAATGCACCCGGTCTTTACAACGTCACTTTGACCGTAAATGGCGCTGGTGGAAGCTCGAATGTATCTCGTCAAATTAGTGTACAAAGCGTCTCCGCACCCGTTGCAGCATTCACCCAAGATCGTGCTAGCGGCCCCCCACCCCTCAACGTTCAATTTACAAATCAATCGACAGGCGCTATCACAACTTACGCTTGGAATTTTGGCGATGGCGCGATCAGCGATCAACCCAGCCCATCGCACCAATATATGACTGTTGGCACCTATAACGTCATCCTCCAAGTTGTTGGCCCCGGCGGCTCATCCTCCGCCACACGCCAGATCACCGTTACAAATACCCAGATTCCGCCCCCCGTTGCTGCATTTACACCCAACACGCCCATCAGTGGTGATGTTCAACTTACCGTTCAATTTGAGAACACCTCGACAGGCAATATCACCAGCTATAATTGGAACTTCGGAGATGGAACGGGCAGTGTGGAAGAAAATCCTGCACATATTTTTACTGCCGCAGACCAATATACGGTCATTCTAACGGTTGTCGGTCCCGGCGGACAAGATACAGCGGAAATCACTGTAGAAGTTATTCAACCACCGGACGCACCCACAGCAAGTTTCGACATTCAAGGCGAATCAAGCGGAAACGCCCCCTTCACTGTGACTTTTAGCAATACGTCACAAGGCAACATTGAACAAACTTTGTGGGATTTCGGCGATGGTCAAACCAGCGATAGTGCAGACGCAACGATTACGCACGAATTTGCTGATGCAGGGACATACAATGTCACATTGACTGTTTCCAATACAAGCGGAAATGATGCCTTCACTTCAACTATCACAGCCCTAGCCGAAGAGCAACCCCTTACCGCGCTGTTTATCGCTAATCCAACAGGTGGCACAGCCCCGGTCATCATTACCTTCACGAACCAATCAACGGGAGACAACCTCACCTTCCAATGGAACTTTGGCGATAACACAACCGGCAGCAACAGCGAAGCCAGTTTTACCCATGAATATGCCAGTGCAGGCAATTATACAGTCACACTTACAGCAACAGATCGCAACACAGGAAATTCTGATGACTATCAGCTACCCATCCAAATAAGCGCTCCCGTGCAACAACCGCCTCTCACTGCCGACTTTACGGCTGTGGAAAACCCCGCATTGACGTTTACATTTACTGCAGCGGCTTCTGGTGGCACAGCGCCCTATACTTTCACATGGGACTTTGGCGACGGTCAAGTAGGTAATGGCGAGTCTGTCATCCATACGTATGCGACTGGCACGGAATATGATGTGCAACTCACAGTAGCCGATAGTGCAGGCACAACCCCCGCCGTGAGCAACCAAACCATTACGGCGACCTCGCCTAGCCAACCCATCACCGCCAACTTTACCGCTGTAGAAGACCCCGCCCTAACCTTCACATTAAACGCGACTGCTTCTGGCGGCGTTGCACCATATACATTTACATGGGATTTTGGCGACTCACAAGTGGGTAACGGACAGTCTGTTAGCCATACCTATGCGGTGGGTGGGCCGTATCCTGTTCGTCTGACGGTGACAGATAGTATCGGCAGCACCCCCGCTATTGTTGACCAAATGCTCACGGCAACTTCCGCAGCACAACCTCTCTCCGCCTCATTCAATGCAGTGGAAGACCCAGCGCTGACATTCACATTTAATGCTACCGTATCCGGCGGCACGGAGCCTTATACCTTAACGTGGGACTTCGGCGACGGACAATTCGGTGATGGACAATCAACCACCCACACCTATGCAGCAGGCGGCACATACACAGTCATACTTGCCGTCACAGATGCCACCGGCGCAACGACTTCATCGGAGCAGGACATTACCGCTACAGCAGCGGCTGAACCCGGCTTGCAGGAATCAACACCGATTTTACCAACCAACATCGGCAGCTACTTCAACACGCTGAACCCGGTTTATCAAGCTGGCCTCGTACTGCCTGTCCCCAATCGACGCGACGCATTCACCATTGTGGGCGACGATACCGCCGCATCAGCCGCATCAGCCGCATTCCTGCGTCCCTTCGCCAATAACACGCCACCAACTTATCTGTTGGATGATACAACCAGCAGCCTGCAAGCCCTGATCGACCAATTTAACACGACAAGCAGTTTTACCCATATTAGCGTCGCGGCAGGCGCAGGCTTCACCGCACAAATACTACTTGAGCCCGGCAATATTCAAAGTGGGCAGTGTGACCAACCCGGCGAAACACTGATTCAATGCGAGTTGCGTTTAGCACAAGCAAGTATTGTAATCATCAATATTGGCTACGCTGATACGCTGCAACAAACAGACCCGACTGCATTTAGCAATCAATTGGCACAAATCATACAAACGGCTTTAAACAGCGGCGTTGTCCCGATTGTGAACACCATCTACCCACGTACAGGTGATGCGACTACATTTGAGCAAACACGCCTCATCAACGACGCAATCATCAATACTGCTAACGCCATGAATGTCCCGATTTTCAACCAATGGTTGGCATTTAACGGTTTACCAGACAGCGGCCTATATGCAGATAATACACCTACCGTAGATACGAGTGTCACCGAAGGCGCGGGTTTCTTAACCGCAGCGACAACCTTCGGTGCAAATCTCCGCAATTACTACATGCTGACGCTGCTAGACCTGCTTTACAATTCAGTGCTTCGGTAAACCAAACTCCCATCAAATACCTAACGAGCGCCTTCTTTTGGAGGGCGCTCGCCTTCATCAGCCAGCCCTCAGCCTTGTCGAAACATCAAACTCTTTTTTATACTACGGAGGAAAGGAAAGCCAAGTGAGCAAAATTAAACACGGTGCATCACAAATATCAACGCCAGAGAAATCGGTTATGCCATCGCTAATCGAGATCGAAATAGCGGAAGGGCTAGAGTTTGTGACCCGTGATGAAGTCACAAGTAAATTAGATGTCAAAGTCACAACGGGAAAAGGCGCAGTATCATTTCTATATACAAGCCATCTAAAACGACTTTTGGGCTTAAACACCGCCCACAGCATCTATCTCGTTCTACATTTTGATGTCCCGCGTCCGCGTGCGCTCTTGGGTCACGAACATTTTCAGCGTATTTTACACGCTATCGAAACAGTTCTTAAATTACATCCCACTCAGCATTTTCAAACCCTTCATATCAGCGCGGCTGGGGCAGAATCGTCTGTGATGATACGCATTAAAGATGAAATTGCCGTACAAACTGGATTAAAAGTAAACGTTGAGGCGGGTGATTTAATGTTAAGGATCCGCAGATCAGGGGATGGATGGGATGTTCTTATCCGGCTCACACCACGCCCACTGGCAACCCGTGACTGGCGCATTTGCAACTTTGAGGGGGCGCTGAATGGCCCAACAGCACATTCACTCATTAGGTTGCTTAACCCGAAACCTGAAGAGGTCTTTTTGAATCTGGCTTGTGGTTCTGGAACACTCTTGATTGAAAGACTTACCGCTTGTCCAGCACAACACGTTATTGGTGTAGATAATGCACCTCACGCGCTCCAATGTTGCCAAGCCAATATCATGGCAGCAAAATATGATGAAAAGATCACATTACTCTTGGCTGATGCCAAAAAATTACCTTTAGCTAACCAAAGTATAGATGCTATCGCCGCTGATTTGCCTTTTGGACAATTGGTCGGTACGCATAAAGAAAACTCGGCGCTTTATCCGGCAATCCTAAAAGAAGCCTCGCGCGTTGCCCAAATTGGTGCTTGCTTCGCGTTGATAACGCACGAAATCCGGCTGATCGAAGAAGTTTTGGCACGTCAATCCCAATGGGTTGTAGAAAACACATTACCTATCTCTCTGCGTGGTTTACATCCACGCATTTATCTCCTGCGTCGCCAGTAAAATGATGAGTAACGAATGATGATTAGATATACAAAGCAGTTTAGCTTATGGGTTGCTTTTGTCGCGCTCACTTATGTCATTATGGGATGTGCATCCACACCACCCGTCCAGCCAATGGTCGTATCACTCGTCGTGGATGGTCAAGAGCGAGCGTATCCTGAAACCGAGCCGATCACCGTAGACCAATTTCTCAGAGAGGCCGAAGTCGAACTTGGGCAGCTTGATCGCGTGAATCCGCCCCCTGTAACGCAAATCAGCGATGGAATGCGGATTGAAGTCGTGCGTGTACGGGAGCAAGAAGAATGTGAGGATTCTGAAATTCCTTATCAGGAAGTTACCCTCCTCTACGAAGGGTTGCAACCCGGCGAACAGCGCGAAGGACAAGCTGGACGCAACGGCGTTGTCCAAATCTGCTACCGTGTAGAAATCGTGAACGATCAACCCAGCGAGCGTGTAGAAACCACACGAACCATCACCTCCAATCCACAAGATCATATCGTCTACGTCGGGCCAACCACCGAGCTAGAACCTGTCCCGATTAATGGTACACTCGCCTATATCAGTAACCGCAACGCATGGCTTATTCGCGGCAGCAGCACCACCCGTCGTCCATTGACTTCAAGCAGTGATCTCGATCAAGCGGTTTTTAGCCTCTCTCCTGATGGGCGGCAGTTATTGATTGCTAGAGAACGTGATGCATCTATCACCTTTAGCAACCAACTATGGCTCATCACAGATACCAACAACGAAGCCCTCCAACCCGTTCAACTGACCCCACAAGATGTCCTTTACGCCGAATGGGTGCCGGGAAGGCCCAATACCATTAGTTATTCACGCGCCGAGCCTCGGCAGGGGCCACCCGGTTGGCAGTCCCTCAATGATCTTTGGCTGACACGCATTGACCCGTTTACCGGCATAGAGATCGACATTGAACAAATTTTACAACAGGACATCGGCGGCTTGTTCGGCTGGTGGGGAACACAATATGAATGGTCGCCGGACGGACAAAGGCTCGCTTGGGTTCGTGCAGATTCGGTGGGATTGGTCGATTTTGAAAGCAAAACCCTCAGCCCGCCAATCCTTGAGTATCCTCTGCTGAATCCTCTGAGTGATTGGTCATGGCGTACAACAATTTCTTGGTCAGCCGATAGCAGCCTCATCGCCACAACGATTCACGGTACCCCCATCGGCACAGAATCCCCCGAAACCAGCCCCGTATTCAATATTGCCATCGCATCAACCGATAGCACTTTTTCAACCAATATCCTAAATAGTGCAGGCATTTGGTCTGCCCCGCGCTATTCACCCGAATTCACTACGCCCGGCAGCGAATTTCCCAAAGGCTATCTTGCCTACTTACGCGCCCGTGAACCGTATGAGAGTATCAATGGTGACTATGATTTGATCATCGCAGACCGTGACGGCAGCAATGCCCGCGTGATATTTCCAGAAGAAGGCAGCCCCGGCTTAACGGCACAGCAGTTCGCCCAAGATTTCACTTGGAGTCCTGATGGAAGGCAGATCGCCTTTATATATCAGGGCAATTTATGGATTGTTGATGTCGAAACCGGAGTCTCGCATCAAATTACCCAAGATAACGGCGCATCCAAACCTGTATGGATGCGATAATGCGCTCAAAAACACAGCCTTCTAAACCTGCATCGATGCGAAACGTTATCATCTTTGTGTGCGCGGTAATGGCCTTCTTAGGGAGTATCGCCGCCGCATTTGCCACCCGTCAAGAACGCGATTTTAATCTTCGCGGGTATATAGATGCCACACAAACACAGGAACTGCCGTTTCGTATTGCGCGTTTAGGGGTAAATGCCGATTTAACACAATATACACCAGACGAATTACAGCAAAATCTGATATGGATGGAACAAGCACATATCAAATGGATTCGCCAAGAATTTCGTTGGGATGAGATTGAACGTAATCAAGGCGAATTTGATTGGATACAATCGGACGCAATTGTCAATGCGGTGAATTTACACCCTAAATTACGTTTAGTCGCAGTATTATTGCATACACCAGTATGGGCGCGAACTGACCAAAAACCTTCACTTTCCACCGCGCCACCTGATGACCCAGCGTTATTTGGCGAATTTTCCCGCGTTTTCACACAACGTTACGGGAATTCAATTGATTTTTATCAAGTTTGGGATGAACCCAACATAGCTCTTGGCTGGGGTGGTTTACCCCCTCGTGCTGCCGATTACACGGCACTGCTTCAATCTGCCTATCAAGCCATTCATAACGAAGATTCAAATGCAACCGTCATCGCGGCTGGTTTAGCCCCCACTGTTGAAACGGGGCCTCTAAATTTCCGAGATGATATTTACCTTCATCAGCTTTATGCTAACCAAGCCAGCGCGTATATGGATGCCGCGTCTGGCAAGGCTTATGGCTTTAATTTGCCGCCGTCGGATCGAACCGTTTCGGTGGATGTATTAAATTTTTCACGCATAATCGCCTTGCGCGAAATCATGGTTGCCAATGGGGAAGCTAATAAGCCGCTTTGGATCAGCCATTGGGGATGGAACAGCTTGTCATCTGATAGGCAAGGCGATAGTTCACCTTGGGGAGAAGTCACTCAAGAACTACGATCAGCATATACGCAAGACGCGCTTGACCGCGCCGAGCGCGAATGGCCTTGGTTGGGCGGCATGATTTTGCAGACTTGGCAACCTATCGCCGAAGAAAATAATCCAATCTGGGGTTTTTCGCTGATTGGGCAGGACGGTTTACCCGGAACACTATGGGACGAACTTGCTGCACGTCAGACAATAAACAGTGCGACCAACGGCTTATTCAGACCACAAAATCCTTTCACAAGTTACAATGGCATTTGGACGTTTAGCGACATTGGCGCGGATATAGGTTGGGTTGAAGACAGCCGCCTTGAATTCGATTTTACAGGTCAAGCTATTTCGCTTTTACTACGACAAGATAATTATGTGGCCTATCTCTATCCCTTAATTGATAGGCAGCAAGCCAACGCCCCACCACGCGATGCTGCCGGCAATGCCTATATCCTTCTCACAAGCAGCAGCCTCATGCCAGAAATTTCGCTCGTTCCAGTCGCACGTAACCTAGCCGAAAACCAACACACCCTGCACGTTATCGCAGATGAACTCGTCCCCGATGAAGCCAATAATCGCTGGCCTTTAGTCGGATTCGCAGTCAGCTCCGGTGACTTAACTGCCCCTTATAATCGCCAGATTGCGATTGGATGGGTTACGGCAACAATCGCCTTTATCAGCGCGATGGTTAGTGGAATTGGACTAAATTGGATAGGGATAACACGCCCGATAGGTCGAGTTTGGCGTTGGATGAATCAAGCCGGACAAGTGATCTTTGGTGCGTTCACTTCGCTGGCTTTGCTGTTTGGGATGCTCATCACTTTCGGCGACTCAACCCCCGCAGTATTCCGCCGCGATTCGGTTCAACTTGTGCTATCGGTGCTGACGAGTGGCTTCATCCTCCTCCAACCAGGTTTCATCCTTACCCTGATCGCGGCTTTAGTGCTGTTGATTATTATTTTCAATCGGTTGGAAATCGGCCTGATGCTTATTATTTTCTGGGCACCCTTCTTTCTGTTTCCTGTAGAGCTTTATCGATTTGCCTTCCCCCTAGCAGAAATCGTATTATGGATTAGCGTTGCCGCATGGATTTTACGTTTACTGGCGGATGCCGGAAAAACCAAAAAATCAAAAACGACACAACGTTTTAACCTCGTGACTTTAGATTATGTTGTGTTGGCATGGGTAATTATTGGTTTTGTCTCATTAACTTGGGCGGAAAAAAAATCACCTGCGATAACAGAATTACGCACACTCATCCTTCAATCTGTTTTGTTTTATGCCATTCTGCGAACAATTCCCTTCAAGCGTAATACTATTCTGCTGTTGGTCGATGCACTTGTGGCGGCAGGCTTGGCGGTTGCCGTTATCGGATTATTTCAATATGTGCGCGGCGAAGCCATTATTACGGCTGAAGCAGGTGCAGGCCGTCTTGCCAGCGTTTATGGCTCACCCAATAATGTTGGCCTCCTGTTAGGCCGCTGTATCCCTTTTGCCTTTGCTTTTTTGCTCAGCCCCATTGATCGCAACCGACGTATACTTTCTGGGATTGTTTTAGCCACCATGGGAACAGCCGTTGTCCTCAGCCAAAGCGCAGGTGCGTTGTTCATCGGCATCCCGACGGCAGTTGCGGCAGTCTTATTGCTTCGCTTCCGCCAACGCGCAATTTTGCCCCTTTTTGGCTTAATCCTGCTTTTTGTGGTTGGTCTTATGTTAGTGCAGACATCACCGCGTTTTTCCCGGCTTTTCACCCTGTCTGAAGGCACAAATTTTTATCGGTTACGGGTATGGCAAAGCACATTGAATATCCTAGCTGACTACCCCATTACAGGTCTCGGCTTAGATCAATTCCTTTATGCCTTTCGCGGTCAATATATTCTGCCGGATGCTTGGCAAGAACCCACGCTCTCGCATCCCCACAATATTTTGCTGGATTTCTGGGTTAGGCTGGGGATTTTCGGGGTATCTATTCTGATCGCATTCATCATTGTATTTTGGCGTAACGCCCGCGCAAACTATCGTTTGTATAGAGATCACGACCAAATCCTGTTTGCAATTACTATCGGCCTAACCGGGAGTATGATTAATCTTTTGGCGCATGGCTTGGTCGATAACAGCGTCTATGTGCTTGATTTAGCCACTATTTTTATGCTCCTTATGGGGCTTTGCTTAAGGTTAACGAACACCAGTGCTATTGACTAATCACTTTTGATGGCGTGTAATAAGAAAATCAACTGATTGGAGTCCGCATTATGAAGGCAAAAGTAAACAAAGTTACGCTTCAACTCACTCAAGGTGATCTATTAGCTTTGTCCACTGCTGCGATTGTGATGGTTACTGACCCCAATATCAACGTGAGTGAAAAGTTAGCTGCCAAAGCAGGCACCCTTGTGCAAGAACAGGCTGCACAAATCGGCTGGAGTGATGTCGGCACCGCAGTAATTACAGACGCAGGTCAATTACTAGGGGTAGAGAAAATTATTCATGCCGTTGCACCACGCTGGGGAGAAGGCAGTGAGCGCGGCAAATTAGCCAATACAACTTGGGCATGTCTAGCTCTAGCAGAAGAAAATGCGCTTAAATCGCTTGCGCTTCCTGCCATTTCTACGGGGACATTCGGCTATCCCCTAGAAAATTGTGCAACGACCATGCTGGCAAAGATTATTGATTACACATTCGAGGACCTTAAAAACCTTCGCACAATCATCCTTTGCCTCGAAGACGATGCCGCCTACGAGATTTTCCGGCTCGAATTGCTGCGCCAACTTCAAGACCTTAAAGAAACTGGCGAAGGTCAAATCCACGTTTAATCCTCATTACACCAGCGCACGAATAAGCCTTAAGTTATTTTTAGTTGATTTGTGTGGTAAAATCCCCCGAGATTTCGCTTCTTTCATTATCGACTAGGGAGGGTAAGCATTGCGCGTTCTTATTACAGGCGGAGCAGGCTTTTTAGGCTCACACCTTTGCGATCGTTTTATCGCAGAAGGTCACACGGTTGTCGCTATGGACAACCTTATTACAGGGAACACCCGTAACATCGCCCATTTAGCGGGCACCCCTGATTTTTCATTCATCAAACATGACATCACAGATTATATCTTTTTGGATGGCCCAGTCGATGCAGTCATGCACTTCGCCTCCCCCGCCAGCCCAATTGATTACCTCAAACTGCCGATTCAAACGCTCAAGGTTGGCGCATTAGGGACTCATAACGCATTAGGACTGGCATTGGCGAAAAAGGCAAAATTCGTCCTAGCCTCTACCTCCGAAATTTATGGCGACCCGTTGGAGCATCCGCAAAAAGAAACCTATGTAGGCAACGTTGATACGATTGGGCCTCGCGGCGTTTATGACGAGGCAAAACGTTATGCCGAAGCCTTGACAATGGCCTACCACCGCACTCATGGCGTAGACACCCGTATCGTGCGTATTTTTAACACTTATGGCCCAAGGATGCGGTTGGATGACGGACGTGTCGTGCCGAATTTTATCGGTCAAGCATTACGTGATGAAGCGCTTACCGTCTACGGCGACGGCGCACAAACACGCAGCTTTCAGTACGTGTCTGATCTTGTCGAAGGCGTTTATCGGTTGCTGATGTCGGAATATACCGACCCGGTAAATATCGGGAATCCCAATGAAATGTCGATTCTCCAGTTTGCCCAAGTAGTGAATCAACTAACTGATAATCCCACCGGAATCATCTATCAGGATGAACGTATTAAGGGCGATCCCCAAACCCGCCGTCCAGACATCACCCGCGCACAGACGATCTTAAAGTGGGAACCTAAAGTTGAGTTACATGAAGGGCTAGAGAAAACCATCGCTTATTTTAAAGAGGTGGTGTGAACCGAATAGCCGTTCTTTCTCCCCTTGGGGATAAATTATGCTTCGCAGTATTACCGATTCTAGTTGCGGTCAGTATGGGTTTATTGACCGCAACCCAACCCCCCGCGTTAATGCTTGTTTTATTCGGGGTTGCCTCCCTCATTCTACTTTTAACTATTACACCCTTCTCTGCATTTATGCTGCTCATGATTCTTACGCCGATGCGGACGTTGATTCAGACAGAATCCAGTTTTCAACTTCCGCTGGAAATTGGACAGTTAACGGTTTTAGTGATGATGGCTGCGTGGGCAGTCCATCGCATCGTACATGGGCGCAAATTGCTGGATTTTACGTGGTCGTCGATTTATATACCGCTCATCGGGTTTATCACCATTGGCGGTTTAACAATATTCAATGCGATTTCTGTAGGTGCTTGGCTTAATGAATGGCTGAAATGGGTCTTGATGCTCATCATGGCCGTTTTGGTCGTCAGCATAGCAGGAAAATTGCGTTGGGAATGGCTCGTGTTGGGCTTAGTGATGGCGGGTATAGCAAATGCCTTGATTGGATTTTATATCTTTTTTGGCGGCAGCGGTGCGCTCCATTTACTCATCAACAATCGCTTCTTCCGCGCTTTTGGAACTTTCGGACAGCCGAATCCTTTCGGCGGATTCATGGGGCTGCTCACTCCACTCGCCCTAACCGCTGCTTTGGGCTATTTAATGATCTTCTGGTCACGCTGGCGACAAACAAAGCAAATAGCTATTGAACTTATTATTCCCCTCATTTTCTACAGTAGTGCATTCGTTTTGATTGCTGGCGGCGTGATTATTTCCTGGAGCCGGGGAGCATGGTTGGCATTTGTCGTATCTATAGCCATGATTATGGTCGCCCTGCCGCGTAAAATTTGGCAAGGCTTAGGCTTGCTTTTCGCAGCGAGTCTACTCATTGCCGGATTATGGCTAACCGGAAAACTGCCTATAAGCATCGCTGAACGGATACAAAGCTCAACTGCGGAATTGTTCACCTTCGACGATGTTCGGGCATTAGATATTACACCAGAAAATTATGCTGTTGTAGAACGCCTAGCACACTGGCAAGCAGCGACCAATATGGCTTGGAATAATCCTTGGTTTGGCGTAGGGTTGGGCAATTACGAAGCCGCTTATGCGCGTTATCGCCTCATTAATTGGGATATGGCGCTAGGCCATGCCCATAATTCCTACTTGAATGTTTTAGCCGAGACTGGCATTATAGGATTAAGTGTTTATGTTGTATTGTGGATAAGTATTGTTTACTTTACTTGGTGGACGAGAAAACATCCTGATCTGATCGCTCGATATGTTGCTGTCGGTTTGCTTGGAACATGGACTTATATGACTGTCCACAGCTTGACCGATAACCTTTACGTCAATAACATTTTTCTACATTTAGGCGTGATGTTAGGAATTTTAGCCACGCTTTATGGGCAAACATGGAAAAGTTACAAGGTTGGAGCTAATGACCCAAGTTAACGCGAACATGATTGATGAACTCAATCCCCCTAAAACAGGGATTCGCAGCCCATTCGATACGCCGATTCGCATAATTGCCCAACGTTTTGGCAGTAAATCCAAAGAAATCGAACGATTTCTTAAATTTGCTGTTGTGGGTGTCAGTGGCGCGGTCATAGATTTAGGGATGGTTATCCTCCTTCAAGCAACCATTCTTCCGCCCAAACCTGATGTCACTTTTGACATAAATGTGACCATAGCGACCTCAATTGCGTTTATATGCGCTGTCTTGAGTAATTTCGTCTGGACAAGGCTGTGGGTTTATCCAGATTCACGCTCAAAATCCGTCCGGCGGCAGTTGGCGCTTTTTACAACCTTTAGCGCTATCGGTGGTATTGCGCGTGCTTCTTGGATTACTTTTTCATACAGTTTCATCGGTCATGCGCTCATGCCCATCGCACTACCGATCATCCATACCATACGTCCTGCTTACATACCATCGCTTTCAGCCGAAGAAAAGATCGGCACAATCGCAGCGCAGTTAGTCGGGATGGTCGTTATCATGGTGTGGAATTTCTCTATCAATCGCTACATCACATATAACGATGTGACATAAATTGCCAAAGATTGCGATTGATTACACCCCCGCCTATGAGCAAGGTGGCGGCATCGGGCGTTATGTGCGAGAGTTAGTGTCTGCGCTGGCGAATCAAGACGCGGTTACAGACTATCGTTTGTTTGTCTCCGGCGCTCAACATAAAAATCTTCCCCCTGCCCCACGAACCAATTTCGTATGGAAACCTACCCGAATAAATCCCAAGTGGTTAGCACGAATTTGGCATCGGGCGCAGATTCCAATTCCCATTGAAATCTTCACAGGCAAAAATGATCTTTTCCACGCGACAGATTTTGTGCTGCCCCCGGTTCGATCAAATACATGTACGCTTTTAACCGTCCACGATTTGTCGTTTGTGCGCGTTCCAGAGGCTGCTAGTCCCAGCTTAAAAGCCTATCTGGATATAGTCGTGCCGCGTTCTGCCAAACGTGCCGATCATATCCTAGCGGACTCGCAAGCGACCAAAGAAGATTTGATTGAGCTTTATCGTCTTCCCGAAAATAAAATTACGGTGTTGTTGAGTGGGGTAGATCAGCGCTTTCACCATTTATCTGCTTCTTTACTGACTATGCGAACTAAATATCAGATTGAGAAGCGGCCTTATATTTTCTCAGTAGGTACAGTTCAACCCCGCAAAAATTATGTTCGCTTAGTAGATGCGTTGGCTAACTTACGTAACCGTGGCTATGACATTGATCTTGTGATTGCTGGCGGACGTGGCTGGCTAGAAGATCCGTTGCATCACATCATTACAGATAAAAAGATGCAAGAGCATGTGCATTTAATTGGCTTCGTAGAAGATGCCGATTTGCCAGCCTTATACAGCGCCGCGACCTGTGTCGCGTTTCCCTCCTTGTATGAAGGCTTCGGCTTGCCTATCCTGGAAGGCATGGCCTGCGGAACACCCGTCCTCACGTCACAAGTTTCATCCCTTCCAGAAGTCGCCGGAGATGCCGCGATTATGGTCGATCCCTATAACGTTGATGAGATCATTGATGGCCTCCAGCGCCTCATAAGCGATACCTCATTACGCTCAGACTTGATCCAAAAAGGCTACGAACAAGCTAAACGCTTCACTTGGAAGGCTTCCGCCAAGTATCTCCAGCAGGTCTACGCGCAAGTATTAGGCTGAATTTTCTCCTAAAAACCGCTTCAATGTTATAATGCCTATGTTCATCTACTTAAAATGTTGGAAAAAATTATGAGCGAACAAGGCAAACGTATCGCTGACTCACGGGTTACGTTAAGCGCATTAATGGGGCCGCAAGATACCAATGGGTTGGGCAATGTTCATGGCGGAGTCATCATGAAAATGGTCGATGAAGCGGGTGGCATAGCAACCATGCGCCATGCCCGCCGTCCAACTGTCACAGTAGTGATGGATTCAATGACGTTTGTGCATCCGGTGCGCGTTGGAATGCTGGTGGAATGCCGCGCTGAACTCACCTTTGTTGGACGTACTTCGATGGAAGTTCGCGTTGAAGTCGTGATGGAAAATCCACTCGAAGGTACATCCCTCACGACCAATACAGCCTATTTGGTCTATGTCGCCTTAGACGAAACAGGCAAACCCACCCCCGTACCATCACTCATTTATGAAACCTATGAAGAACAGGCTCGCGCTGAAGAAGCCAAAAATCGACAAGAGTATCGCAAACATCAAAAATCCAGAGAAACCACAGCATGATGACCGAAAAAAAGCCCACCTCCGCACTACTGCGTATGCTGGAAGACATTGGCCCAAGCAAAGTGCTGGAGGCCGCCGCGCCGGATTTAGGATTAGCCGATCATCATCCGTTTCCTTTTCTCGCCATCGTTGGGCAGATCGAAATGCGTACTGCACTGATGCTGTCCATCATCAATCCGGCGATTGGCGGTGTGCTGCTTATTGGGCCGCGTGGCACAGGCAAAACAACGGCAGTTCGCAGCTTAACCGCAATTCTGCCAGAAGCCGAAGTGAGCGATTGTGAAGAAGGCGTTTTACCGGAAGACTTGCAACAGCCCGATGCAAAACTGCTTTATCCCGATTGTTACGAGAAACACGAAGCCGGAGAATCTATTTCTCACTATGAAAACGTCAAGCTGGTTGAGCTACCCTTAAATGCACGATTAGAGGATGTCGTTGGTGGGATTAACGAGCGTATTGCCGTACAGCGCAACACAATCCGGCTGGAACGCGGCATTTTAGGCCGTGCTGATCGCAATCTGCTTTATATTGACGAAGTAAATCTGCTTGACGATCAAATTGTCGATGCGATTTTAGATGCCGCCGCACAAGGCAGCTACAGCGTCCGGCGTGGCGCGATGATCGGCACTTACCGCTCACGTTTTGTCTTAATCGGGTCGATGAATCCCGAAGAGGGCCGCCTTCGCCCACAAATTTTAGACCGCTTTGGTTTACGGGTGAATGTGCGTGGTCTCACCAACAAAGAAGAACGTTTAGAGGTCTATAAACGTGTCCGCACCTATCGAAATAATCCAACTCAATTTATTCAACAATGGCAAATCGCCACGACAGAAGCCCTAGAAGAAGTCATGGTCGCCCGCGAACTTCTAAAAGAGACAACTTTACAGGACGACGCGATTGATCTCGGCTTGCGATTGGTACAAGAACTCGACATCGACTCGCATCGCGCCGAATACAGCTTGTTTGAAGCGGCTCGCGCTTATGCTGCCGCTGATGGGCGCAGCAAAGTGACGACACCCGATATTCGTGCCGTCGCGCCGATGGCATTACGTCAGCGTCGGAGCGAATTTATGGCAAACTTTTTTGAATTACAACAGGAAGAAGATGATAAAATCCGCGTCTCAATCGACAAAATCCTTGGTTAAAACGTTAACCTTGAACGTCAATAACTTATTCTGGCTGTGCATTATCATCGCCATTATTGGCTATAATCTGCCCTGGATAGTAAGCAAAGGTGCAAGCCTAACCTATGGCGCTTACGATCTGGCAGAATGGAGCAGCCTGAACCCCTCCGTCCGCAGCAGCAGCTTGCTGTTAACGAGTTTGCTACTGCGGTTGCCGCCCTTGTGTCTCGCCTTAGCCATTGGTTTTCGTGCACATAAATTCTTTTCGATAAATGCGCTGCTGATTATCATTATTACGATAACGCTCCTTCCACCACTTGAATTTTTCACCCAATTTCGTGATGATCCTAATCACCGCCAGCAGTTTTATATCGCTGTCGCCACGCTAATTGGTGGGGCATTAGGGCTAAGTGGGTTACTACGAGGCAGGCAATGGCTAGGGACAGCATTTTCGTCGTTTTTGGGGATCAGCGTGAGCGTTATCGGACTCATACAAACCTACAATCTGATGCGAGGATTTAATTTACCGGTTCAGATTGGGATTGGCATGTTTACAATTGTGGCGGCTCTTTTGGGAATTTTGGTCTTAGCAATTACAGATCAAGTGCAGGATAGCTTATAAACAACTACCCTGCACTACTCGTTCCACTAGGAGGGAATCATCCGCGAGCCGATATATTCTACGGCCTGCCCTACTGTCTCAATCTTTTGGGCATCTTCATCGGTGATTTCGCCACCGAACTCTTCTTCAAAAGCCATGATAAGCTCGACAAGATCAAGGGAATCCGCCTCAAGATCATTGCGAAAATGGGCAGTGGTCGTCACACGATCCAGATCGACACCCAATAAATCCACAACGATACTTTTCACCCGTTCTTCGACTGATGCCATATCCAACCCTCCTCCACACGGAGAACTTATTTTTAGAGAATTAAACAAGCGCAGATTATAACGATAATGCCCTGCTCTGCCAGTCCAGACATTGACACACCCCCCGTTCATCGTTACGATTTGCACTCAACTTCACTGTAAGGAACAATTTTTAATGACTAACGTTACGGAAACACCCACGACTGAAAGCCGCAAAGCAGAGCATATTCGTATTAACCTCGAAAAAGATGTCCAATTTCCTCGCTTGACCACAGGTTTAGAAAATTATCGCTTCCTGCACCACGCCCTCCCAGAAATTAACTTAAACGATGTGGATAGCACCGTCACCCTCTTCGGCAAAAAACTGAGCGCCCCGATTCTCATTTCTTCGATGACGGGCGGAACCCGCATGGCGCATAATATCAACCAAAATCTCGCGGAAGCGGCCCAAGCTACCAACATCGCCATGGGACTAGGTTCGCAACGCGCAGCAATTGAAGATTCCACGCTTGCTTACAGCTATCAAGTCCGTTCCATCGCGCCGGATATTCTCTTGTTTGCAAATGTCGGCGCGGTTCAGCTTAATTACGGTTACGGGGTAACACAGTGTCAACGTGCAGTTGATATGGTCGAGGCCGATGCGCTTATCTTGCATTTTAACGTGCTGCAAGAAGCGGTTCAGCCCGAAGGCGATGTGAACTTCGCCGGATTGTTGGCGAAAGTCGAAGAAGTGTGCAAAAAAGTGAGTGTCCCGGTGATTGCTAAAGAGGTCGGTTGGGGGTTTTCGGAACAAAATGTGCGCGATTTAGCTAATGCCGGCGTTTCCGCGATTGATGTCGCTGGCTCAGGCGGCACCTCATGGAGCGAAGTCGAGTATCACCGTGCGCCAACAGCCTTTCATGCGCGGGTCGCCGCCAGCTTTGCGGATTGGGGTATCCCCACGTCAGATGCAATCCAATATGCTGGAAAAGGCGCTCCTCATCTCCCCATCATCGCCAGCGGCGGCCTGCATGATGGCATCGATATTGCCAAGTGTATCGCACTAGGGGCAACTTTAGGCGGATTAGCGGGGACATTTTTAAGGGCAGCCGACAACTCGGTTGAAGCTGTCGATCAACTCATCCGCGAACTCACCGCCCAAATCCGTATTGCGATGCTGTGCAGTGGCGCACACACGATTGCCGAACTGCAAAAAACGCCTCTGCTCAAAGTCTAAAATTCATACTCGGAGCAAGTCCTTCTGTGCTTGCTCCTAAATCAGTTCTCTAAAAATCATATTGCTTAACAGCCTGCCCTGCTGCGTAATGCGGACGACATCTGGCGCAATCGTCAATAAACCATAACCGCTAAATTTATCGAGCGTGACCCGATGCAATTCGACCAAATCAACCCCAAAACGCTGCGTAAATTGCTTGCGATTTACGCCTTGCATCAGGCGCAGCCCCATCATAAGCGTTTCGGAAATTTCATTTTCGCGGTCAACAATCGTTGCTTCTTCCACTGCCGGAGTACGTGGAAATTGATACACACCCTCTGGCTGTGCCTCGTGCAGCAATTTGATGTATCGCTGCGGTGAAAGCAGCACAGAATAGCGCACATCATCCGCATAGCCATGTGCGCCAGGCCCTAGCCCAGCATAAGGCAGATTATGCCAATATTGCAGGTTGTGGCGGCAGGCAAATCCCGGTTTCGCCCAATTGCTGATCTCATATTGTTCGTAACCGGCTTTACCCATCATTTCCGTTGCTAGTTCGTACATATCAGCCGCAAGATCATCGTCCGGGGCAGGCAAACGCCCATTTTCAACCCACGCCAGCAGCGGCGTTCCGGCTTCTAGGCCAAGTGCGTATAAAGAGAAATGTTCCGGTGCTAAATCCAGCGCGGCTTGTAAGGTGACTTGCCAATTTTGCAAAGTCTGTTCTGGGATGCCATAGATTAAGTCTAAGTTGAGGTTATCAAATCCAGCATCCCGCGCCGCTTTGACGGCATCCACTACGCCTTGATGATCGTGCCGACGGGAAAAAAGCATCAATTCCCGCATGTTTGCCGATTGCATCCCAATACTCAGCCGATTGATCCCTAGTGCGCGTAGCGCTTGTAGATATTCTTGGTCTAAATCGTTAGGATTGGCTTCGATCGTAATTTCAGCATCCGGCGTTAGCTTAAAATGCTGTTTAATGGCATCCAAGATCGTGGCAAATTGCGCTGGCATGAGCAAACTAGGTGTGCCGCCGCCGAAAAAAATGGTGTGAACTGTGGGGTAAGGATTATTTTTTCCGACAATCGCAATTTCTTGGCAAAGGGCTTCTACGAAGGCCGGAACAAGATGTTCTAGGTTCGTATAGGTATTAAACGCGCAATATGTACATTTTGTCGTACAAAACGGAACATGCAAATAAAGTGAAAGCGGCATATCATAAGAGAGTGGCATAAAGATAAGTCACATTAGGAAAATGAAGGACGTAGATTGCAGTATTCTGGCAGGTTTAATATAATATTTCAAGAGACCATCATTTCTTTCATCTCGATCATACACGACCTAAGTTTTTATACGGAATAGGCACACTTATGCCCGAAACGACTCAATTCGGCAATAATGACGACAATCGCAGCGAAGGTACCCTTAAAGCAAACACGATTCTAGTTAATCGATACAAGATTCTTGGTCAACTTGGCGGAGGGGGTCAGGGAGCAGTTTATCAAGCACGGGATTTAAACTTCGCAGACATCAAACGTCTCGTTGCTATTAAAGAGATGCTTTATCCATCAAACGATGTAGCGCTGCGTTCATCCACTTTCAAGACTTTCCAGCGTGAAGCCAACATCCTAGCGACTTTAGCGCATCCAGCAATTCCAAGAATCTTTGATTTCTTCGATCAAAACAGCCGCGCTTATCTCGCTATGGAATACATCAACGGCAGCGATATTGAGATGTTGCTCAATAAAACCAAAGAACTGCCTGTCGAAAAAATTCTCGAATGGGCGATTGATATGTGTGATGTGCTGCAATATCTTCATACCCAACCAGAACCCATTATCTTCCGAGACATCAAACCCGCCAATATCATGATTGATAGCTTAGGCAAAGTCCGGTTGATCGACTTTGGTATCGCCAAGATTTTCGTGACAGGCGTAAAAAACACGATGATTGGTACCGAAGGCTACTCCGCGCCAGAACAGTATAAAGGCGATGTTACCCCGTTAAGTGATATTTACAGCTTAGGTGCAACCTTACACCATATCATCACACGCAAAGACCCACGCCTAGAGCCACCCTTCAGCTTCCCAGAACGCCCCATCAAGGATTACAATAATAAAGTCGCGCCGGGTTTTATCGAAATCATCGAAAAAGCCCTGCAAATGAAACCTGATGAGCGCTTCCAAAGCTGTGCCGAAATGAAAGAAGCGCTGGATCGTCTGCGTTATCGTCCACTTGCCGCAGGTGCAGGCACAACCAATGGCAATGCTGGCGCACCCGAAGGAACAGGTTTCTTTAAAACAGGCGATTTGTTCGGCTCAACAATTGAACCGCGCTGGAAGTTCAAGACCGAAGACGAAATCCGGTGCAGCCCAACCGCTTATCGTGATCTGGCATACATCGGCTCTTATGATCATAATGTCTGGGCAGTTAAATTAGAAAATGGCGAATTTGTCTGGAAGTATCCGACGAATGCGGGTATTGCTTCGTCCCCTGTTGTGGATGAATCCAACAAGCTGGTTTTGTTCGGCTCGGAAGATAATACCTTCAACGCGGTTGATATTAAGTCAGGGCGCATTAACTGGTCATACATGACAAAAGATCGTGTACGTGGGACACCTCGCGTTGCCCATGACCATGTATTCTTTGGCAGTGATGACGGACGTGTTTATGCTTTGGTGGCAGGTAACGGGCGCTATCTGTGGGAATATGATATGGGCGCTCCAGTGCGTACAAGGCCTTATGTCACTAATGACTTTGTGATCGTCGGCGCTGAATCGGGTGAGATTGTCGCCCTTGAGCTTTCTGGTGCCCGTAAATGGGGACATCGCACCCGTCGTAATGTCACCTCTTCCCCCTTTGTGGATGAGGTTGAAAATGTCTGTTATGTCGGTTCATTCGATGGTCACATGTACGCCTTAGATGCGACCAACGGGTATAGTATGTGGCGCTTCCGCACCAATGGTCCCATTATCTCATCCGCTGCCCTTGAAGATGATTTGCTCTTCTTCGGGTCTGCCGATGGCAATCTCTACGCCGTCAACGCTGAAACCGCTAAAGAGAAGTGGAAGTTTAATACAGAAAAACCGATTGTCGCCTCACCAGTGGTATATCAAGGGTCTGTTTATTTCGGCGGCACAGACGGTAATTTGTATTGCGTTGATGCTAAAAACGGCAAAGAATTGTGGAAATTCCCAACAGGCAGCGGAATTACGTCCACGCCTTATATTGTTGGGGACATCCTTCTCATTGGATCTATGGACAAAACGCTTTATGCGCTTCCGCTCGTTGGTTAATTTAACGGTAAATTCTGGAGTCTAAAACACGATGGACTTATTTCGGCGAATATTTGGTAAAACCGGCGAGGAAGCACCCGAAAAAGCACAAGCCAGTAAAACGATTGAAACAAACGCGATTCAGTCGCGTGAGGTAATTTCTGACGCTATTGATGCCTCTACGCGACCAGTTAATCCGATAGAGACCGGGCCACTTCCAGAGCGCAAAATTGCGATGGATGGGGTAACCCGGCCTCTTGCACCGGAAAAAGTGATTTCTAAACAAAACGAACACATGACATTTGGTCAATCAACCGATGTTGGTTTAGTGCGTAGCAATAATCAAGATGCCGCGCTAACCCTGTTTTTTACCAGCCGGAGTTCTGATGAGCGGGCGGATTTCGGTTTGTTTGTCGTCGCTGATGGGATGGGTGGGCATCAACATGGTGAAAAAGCCTCCGCCATCGCCACCCGAATCGTCGCCTCGCAGGTCACGAATAATATTTACCTGCCGATTCTTTCCAACAGCACCTCTGAACGCCCTCCCATCACCGAAGCCCTCATTGCCGCTGTACAAAAAGCCAATCTTGAAGTCATCCGCTATGTCGAAGAAGGCGGAACAACTATAACCGCTGTGGCAGTCATCGGTGATCTGGCTTATTTCGCTCACGTCGGAGACAGCCGCGCCTACTTAATCACCAAGGATGGCATGGAGCAAGTCACACGCGATCATTCCTTGGTACAGCGCTTGATTGAACTCGACCAATTGACCAAAGAAGAATCGATGGAACATCCGCAGCGCAACGTCCTCTACCGTGCGCTAGGGCAAAATGAAGTCCTAGAAGTAGACACCTTAACCCGCCGCCTGCCCCCAAATTCAAGGCTGCTGCTGTGTAGTGATGGGTTGTGGAATTACGTTGAGGAAAAAGATATTTTCGAGACCGTGATGAACAATCCTGATCCCCAGCAAGCCTGCGATAAACTCGTGGCAATGGCAAACACAAACGGTGGCATGGATAACGTGACAGCCATCCTTCTAAAAATCAACAATTAACCGAATCGCAAAATATTATGAGTTGGGACAACGACCCCTACAACATTCTGGGCATTCCTACTAGCGCCCCAGCGGAAGAAATCAAGGCAGCTTACCGGCGCATCGCCCGGCGCTTACACCCGGATGTAAATCCGACTAATCCTGGCGCTGGTATCCAGTTTAAGGATGTCACGACGGCGTATGAATTACTGATCGACCCAGATCGCAGACAGCGATATGACGATCAGATGAGAAAGCGCCAAGCCAATGAGGACATGTATTTTACGCTGCGAGTCACGGCCAGTAAACGTGTCATCACGTCAATTCCAGAGCCGCAAGTTATCTATCTACTGGCGGAAATTTTTCCCGATCCGCGTGCGATAGAACAACAGCATAAGCACCAAACACGCTTAAATCTGACGCTGGTACTCGATCATAGCAATTCGATGGCAGGCACACGGCTGGAAAAAGTGAAAGTCGCCGCACATCAAATTGTCGATAATATGTCTCCAGAAGACATTCTTTCGGTCATCATCTTCAATGATCGCGCAGATGTCATCATCCCAGCAACCTATGTCAAAGATAAACCTGCGCTAAAAGCCAAGATCAGTATGATGGTCGCGGCGGGCGGCACAGAGATTTTTCATGGGTTGTCTAAAGGCGTAGAACAAACAAGAAAATATCTGGGGCCAAGATTAGTTAATCATATCATTCTGCTGACGGATGGCCATACTTTTGGCGACCAAGACCGCTGCATTGAACTGGCCGAACAAGCAACTAAAGAAGGCATTAGCATCAGTGCGATGGGCTTAGGACATGATTGGAACGATAAATTTTTGGATAGTATCGCCTCTAAAACAGGCGGCAACTCATCATTCATCAATTCGCCGGGTGCGGTTGTACGCTTTCTAAATGACCATGTGCGTAATTTATCCAATGCCTTTGCGGAACGGATGCGCCTTTGCGTTGCACCCGACCCCGATATTCAGTTTGAACAAGTCTTTAAGCTCGCGCCCCATCCCCAACCCCTCGAAACCGAAGAAGGCTATATCCCTATAGGCAACCTACAGGGAAACCGCCCCATTTCGGTACTGCTTCAATTTCAAATGCCGGGCGCTATGCCACCTGGTTTTCGATTCGTGGCCCGCTTAATGGCTGTGGGCGATATCCTGCAAAATAAGTATCAAAATCTACAAACTATCAGCGACATCTCTCTGGAAATTAAAGATAATCCCGCTGCACATGAAGACCCGCCTTCGGTGATTTTAGAAGCATTAAGTAAGCTCACCCTGTATCGGTTACAAGAACGTGCAAATGACGCAGTGGAAGCGGGGGATGTTCAAGAGGCAACCCGCAGGCTAGAGAACCTTGCTACCCGCTTGCTGGCAATGGGCGAAGAGGATTTAGCAGGCCAAGCCCTTTCAGAAGCGCGGCGGGTTGCCCATACCAGAGATTTATCGGATAAAGGGCGTAAGACCTTAAAGTATCAAACCCGTCATTTACTGCTTAGCTCATCAACCGGGGATTCAACAGAATGAGAAACTGTCCTAACTGTGGCAATAAAAACCGCGAGGGGACACTCTTTTGCGAAGAATGTGGTCAAGATTTACGAGAACACAATCTAACCGTACCGACACGCCAGCTTGAAGAGCTTCCCAATGACCTCGCATCCAGAGCAACTTGGGGGACAGCCAGTTTCGGTAAACAATCCCATATTATCGTTCACATCCGGGACGCATCCGAGCCTGTGACTTTACAACTCCAAGATCGCACCATTGTAGGTCGTAAGGATGATACCAGCGTCCGTCAGCCAGATTTTGACCTCACCCCTTTCGGCGCACTGGAAAAAGGGGTTTCTCGTATCCATGCCATTATTGAACGGAGTGATGATACCCTCACACTAGTGGATATGGGCAGTTCCAATGGAACCCATCTCAATGGTCAGCGCCTTATCCCCGATCAACCCCGCGTCTTACGTGACGGGGACGAAATTCGCTTTGGTAAACTGGTCGCACATATTTACTTTAAGTAACATCTGGAGAAACAAAGTGGCTAATTATAGCATTCTCGTCCATATTTCCAACTCTGAACCCGTAAAAATTGATGTTGAAGAAATCCCGACACCAGCCGATACCTGCGTTATTGGTAAGAATCCGCGTGAACGTAGCGACAAAGAACTTACTTGGCTTGATGAAGGGGTAACGATGGTTATCTTCCCTTGGTGGCGTATTAACTATATTCAAGTGCTGCCCAACCAAGAAGAACAATTGGAATTCCCTCTGCCGTTTAAAGATTAAGTGTATGTGTAGCTATGACCAGTAAACTACCTAGAACAAATCAACGAGAAGGCAAGCGTATTCTCGTTGTCGATGATGAACCCCGTATGATCGGCTTCATCCGCATGAATTTGGAACTTGAAGGCCATCAGGTTTTGGAAGCGCACAGCGGATTAGAGGCATTAGAGGCGATCCGCACCAAACTGCCCGATGTCGTGCTGCTAGATGTGATGATGCCCGAACTAGACGGGTTTGAAACCCTAAAAATGCTGCGTGAATTTTCCAGCATTCCCGTCATTATGCTCACCGCCAAAGGCGAGGAAAACGATAAAGTCTATGGGCTGGAATTAGGCGCGGACGATTACGTCACCAAGCCGTTTGGCCCACGCGAGCTTTCCAGCCGCATTAAAGCTGTGCTGCGCCGTGCTGATATGCCCTCCAGCGGCCCCGATCAGGCGGTTCTTAGGATTGATGATCGCCTTCAGGTGGATTTCAACCGCAGAGAAGTCATCGTGAGCGGAGAGCATATCAAATTACGCCCCACAGAATATCGCCTTCTGTATCATCTCATTGAAAATGCGGGCTGGACTGTGCCGCATGACCAGCTTCTTGCCAAAGTCTGGGGTTACGAATACCGAGACGAAGCCCATTATGTTCGCCTTTACGTCAATTACCTGCGCGAAAAAATTGAAGAAGACCCCTCCAAACCTAAATACATCCTCACAGAACGGGGTGTAGGCTATCGCTTTATTGATTTTAAGCGCCAGCCCGTTTAAGTTTCTTCTTTCATGAGGTCTGTCATCGCACGCCAAGTTTTGACGTGCGACAAGACTCCCCTGCCAGTTTCTTGCGACAGACCTTGTTTCAACGTACAATTGTCCTGAATACGTACAACGTCCCAACAACCTGCCCCCTTAAGGAGGGTTTTGTGTCTAACTATAAAATCGTCGTCACCGGGCCTTTTAACTCCGGCAAGACCGAATTTATCAAAACTATTTCCGACATTGATGTCGTCAATACCGAGCGCAAAATCACGACTGAAGATCGGGGCATCAAGGCGGAAACTACCGTCGCAATGGATTATGGACGAGTCAAAGTCGACGACGATACCCTCTCCCTTTATGGTACGCCCGGACAGACACGCTTTGATTTTATGTGGGAAATTGTCTCCAGCGAGATGAATGCCTTTATCGTGTTGGTTGATAGCACCGATGCACCCTCTTTCCCGGAAGCGGCAGAGCTGATTCGCCATTTTACCGGTTTCGTCAAAGTCCCTTATCTGATTGTCGCCAATAAAACCGATCTTCCCGGCGCAGCACGGATTGATGAAGTCCGACGCGGTACAAAAGCGGATAGCAACATCACCGTTATGCCATGCGTCTCCAAACAAAAAACTAGCGTCCGCCAAGTACTTCTCCAAATGGTAGACCTCCTCAAACGCGAAAACGCCAAAGGCTAATACAAAACAGGGGGGTTCTAAGACCTCCTGTTGTTTTTAATTCGCCTTGTTAATGGCGTTTATAGGCTTTAAAAACTCCTCTAATACATTTTTGACACATCTATGACATGTCTCCAACACACCTCATCTACACTGATGTATGTAACAAAAATTTGTGACATTCGAGGTGAACCATGAGTAAAACAGTAGGAATAGACTTAGGAACGACGAATTCTGTCGTCGCGGTGATGGAAGGTGGCGAAGCTGTTGTCATCGCCAATGCGGAAGGTAATCGCACAACGCCATCTATTGTTGCTTTTAACAAAAACAAAGAACGGCTAGTCGGGGAAGCCGCCAAACGTCAAGCAGTCGTTAATCCAGAAAACACCGTTTTCTCGATCAAACGCTTTATGGGTAAGAATTTTGATGAAACTCAGGTAGAAGCCTCTCGCCTACCCTATCACATCATCGCAGGCCCAGCCGGAGACAGCCGTGTCGATATTCCCGCAGTAGGGAAAAATTACACGCCCCAAGAAATTAGCGCGATGATCCTCACCAAACTCAAGCGCGATGCTGAAGCCTATCTTGGTGAAGAAGTCACCAAAGCCGTTATCACGGTTCCAGCGTACTTTAACGATAGCCAGCGCCAAGCAACAAAAGATGCTGGCAAAATTGCTGGCTTAGAAGTGCTACGTATTATCAATGAGCCGACAGCGGCATCATTGGCTTACGGTTTGGATAAGAAGGAGACAGAAACTATTCTCGTCTTCGACCTCGGCGGTGGTACATTTGATGTGTCGATCCTCGAAGTTGGCGACGGGGTGATCGAAGTGCGTTCCACCAGCGGCGATACCCATCTCGGTGGTGATGATTGGGATCAGGTCATCGTCGATTGGTTAGCAGACGAATTTAAGAAAGAAACAAGCATCGACTTGCGAAATGATCGTCAGGCGCTGCAACGCTTGAAGGAAGCTGCCGAAAAAGCCAAAGTCGAACTTTCGAATACGGTGCAAACGGACATCAACCTGCCCTTCATTACGGCAGATTCGAGCGGCCCGCGCCACTTGAACGTCACGCTAACCCGCGCCCAATTCGAGAAATTGAGCGCCGCGTTGGTTGCCAGACTGAATGGCCCCGTTAAACAGGCACTATCTGACGCGGGTTTGAATAAAGAGCAAATTGATGAGGTTGTCCTAGTCGGCGGATCAATCCGTATGCCAATGGTGCAGGATTTAGTCCAGAATATGATCGGCAAAGCACCGAATAAGAGCGTCAATCCTGACGAAGTGGTCGCGTTGGGCGCAGCACTCCAAGCAGGCGTTCTCGCAGGCGAAGTAACCGATGTTTTGCTGCTTGATGTAACGCCGTTGAGCCTCGGTCTGGAAACGATGGGTAGTGTGATGACGCGACTCATTGAACGTAACTCGACCATCCCAACGCAAAAATCCGAAATTTTCTCGACTGCGGCGGATAATCAAACCGCGGTGGATATTCACGTCCTGCAAGGTGAACGCCCGATGGCGGCGGACAACATGACGCTCGGACACTTCCGGTTGGAAGGGCTTCCTATTGCAGCACGCGGTGTGCCACAAGTCGAAGTCATGTTTGATATTGATGCCAACGGTATCTTGAGCGTCACTGCAACCGATAAGGCAACGGGCAAAGCACAAAAGATCACTGTGACCGCCTCGACCAATCTTTCATCAAATGAAGTGGAGCAATTGGTCAAACAGGCTGAACAAAATCGTGCGGAAGATGAACGCCGTCATGAATTGGCGAAAGCCCGTAATGATGCCGACGCGCTGATTTATCAGACAGAAAAAGCCCTGAACGATTTGGGCGATAAAGTTCCGGCGAGTGACCGTGCGACCATCCAACAGCAAATTCAGGCCGTGCGTGAATCCGTCGGACAAAATAACGTCAAGGCCATCAAAACAGCCACACAAACGCTGCAAAACGCGACTTACGCTCTCTCTCAGCAGATGTATTCTGCCGAACAGAACGCGGCTAACGGCGGCAGCGCCAACCCCTATAATGGGCAAACTGAACCCGATGATGTGGTTGAAGGGCAGTTTACCGAAGCCTAAAGCAACGGTCTATCGCTAGAAGAAAAAATGAGGTCACGCGGCCTCGTTTTTCTTTTACACTGCAACATTTTAACGCTTCAAAACGTATACTTTAAACAAATTAGAAGTTACGCAGTTCATAGTGATTAGTTTTTAGTCGAGGCAGTATCTAAAGGAAAATCTTTAACCTTACTAAAAACTATAAACTAATAAATTTTGCCGCAAAACTTGTTCAAGTGCGTAAGTCCTAACAAATATCGCTTCTATTCGAGAGGATCAAAAGATTATGACAGAGCAAAACCCCAACAAATTTGACCCCGTAAAAGAATTTGTCAGCCTACGAGATAACCTCACCAAAGCCGTCGAACAGGGTTTAAAAACGGTTGCAGGCAGTGGTACGACCTTCCCAGCAGTGGATGTCTATGAAACAGCGGATTCCGTCGTTATCCGCACCGAGCCTATGATCGGCACGTTGCCTGCCAGCATCGAAGTAAGTATGGAAAACGACAACTTGGTTATCAGCGGCGAAAATATCAATGACTTAGAGGTCCCCGATACAGCCTATATATGGCGTGAACTGCGCTTTGGCAAATTCGCGCGCGTCGTAAAAATCCCGCGCAAAGTTCGCGCAGATCAAGCAGTGGCAAAATTCAAAAATGGTGTTTTGACGATTACGCTACCCAAAATCCCAGAAAGCAGCAGCCAAATTATCCACATCACACCAGCGGAATAAAAGAGGGGCAGTATGCCCCCATTTTATCGAACTGTTTAATTGTGCTTTTACGTCGTCTGTGGGACGATATGTTCGGCACGTAAACGCTCATATTCCTGCATAAATTCTGCTGCCATAATTGCCTTCTCATCTTCGGGCAAGAAACTGTAGAGAATGGCGTTTAAGGCGATCTGTTCCAAATCCTCTATGGTCAAACCACAGTGCTGAACTGCCGCTAAATATTCATCCGTGAGGCTGGATTTATAAAAGGCAGGCATATCCGTATTCAGCGTCACTTTAACATCAGCATCAAACAGATGGCGCAAAGGATAAGCCGCATACGATTGCGACCATCCATGACAAAGCGCACGCGCCAATGATATGTCAAGGGCGATGTCTTTCTCGACCAACAAATTCAACACATCCGGCGCGTCTGCCGCACCCCGCCCATCAATGATACGACGTGGATTGAGGTGCTGAATAGCGGCAATAATCCCCTCACCTTGTAAAGAATCCCCTGCCTGCACGATACAAAATACATCTTTCTTTTGGGCATTGGTAAAGGGACGTTCAAACTGCCCAGCTGGTTGAACCTCCTCACGTCCACTTAAGCCGAGCGCGATCACGCCGCCCTTTTTGCCTGTGACGCTAGTTGCCCAACGGACGACATCATCAGCACGGCGCGGCTCCTCACGCGGAACGATGAGAATCCAGCCCATGCGAATGCCCCACCCACGCTGCGCCCGATTACGACCATCGTTAAGCGCATCCATAAACTCATCGAAGCTCATCCCCGGCAGCATGTGTGAAATCGGATTTATGGCGACCTCAACGTATTTTACGTTCTGCTTGGCAAGCGCCACACCAAGATCATACACAACGCGGGTCAAGTCGTCGGGATGGCGAAACCACCCTGTTAAAACACGAACAAGCTCATCCAACTTGGTATAATCGGGATTTTCTAACAGCTTAAACCACTGCTGATAATTTTTGGTCGTCTCAGGAATATCATTTTGTTCAGCAATCAACATCAAGGTTTCTTTGCGATACGCCCCTTCAAGACGCACACGCAGTTCAACTTTTGGCATGGCGCGGATGAATGTTTCTATAGACATTGTATGGTCCTCAAAATCAATTTTCTGATTTGTCTTCTATCGCCTCAAGCGGCGTAATAGTATGATTTGATACCCCCGCGTATTTCAAGGCGGCCTTGATAAAGGCATTGAACAAAGGATGCGGCGCATTTGGGCGGCTCAAAAATTCAGGATGGAACTGGCTACCCACCATAAAGGGATGATCTTCCAATTCAATAATTTCCACTAAACGCCCATCAGGACTCACGCCGCTAAAACATGCGCCATTTTCTTCAAAAGCATTACGATAGGTATTGTTAAATTCAAAGCGATGGCGATGCCGTTCTTTGATAAGTTCTTCCTGATAGGCTTCGGCAGCAATCGATCCCGGTTCGAGTTTGCAGGGATATAATCCTAGCCGCATTGTCCCCCCCATTCCAGTTACGGAACGCTGATCGATCATCAAATCAATTACGCTGTGTTGGCTGGGCGCTTCAAACTCGGAGCTGTTAGCATCTTCGTATCCGAGTACATTACGTGCAAACTCGATACACATGGCCTGCATCCCCAAGCATAATCCCAAATAAGGGACTTTTTTCTCGCGGGCAAATCGCGCAGCTAGAACCTTGCCTTCCACGCCGCGATAGCCGAATCCGCCAGGCACAATGATGCCATCCACTTTATCGAGTTCATCCCAGTTTTTACCTTTTTCCAGATCACCTGAGTGAATCCAGTGGATTTCCAGTTTTTGCCCGTGTGCGCTGGCAGCATGAAAAGCTGCTTCTTTAACGCTCATATAAGCATCGTGTAGCTCAATATATTTTCCAACGATACCAATTCGCACGACCTCTTTAACAGAGCGCATCTGGCGAATCATACTGCGCCATTCCGTTAGATCAGGCTTTTGCGCTTCATCATCTAATTTCAGTTTAGCAATGATGTAATCGCCAAGCCCTGCGTCTTCCAGAACAAGCGGAACTTCATACAGCAAATCCGTCGTCACTAAAGGGATGACGGCATCATCATCGACATCACAAAATAACGCGAGTTTTTCAATTACATCTTTCGTAACAGGATAATCGGTACGTGCGATGATGACATGCGGCTGAATCCCCATACTGCGGAGTTCGCGGACACTGTGCTGAGATGGTTTGGTCTTTAATTCACCCGTCGCACCGATATGGGGCAAAAACGTCACATGCACGTAAAGCGTATCGCTGCGCTTGAGGTTCATTCGCATTTGGCGAATCGCTTCTAAGAAGGGCTGGCCTTCAATATCGCCAACCGTGCCGCCCACTTCAACAATAATGACATCGGCTTGATTTTCTTCGCCCACCAAGACAATACGCCGTTTAATTTCATTGGTGATATGAGGGATAACCTGAATCGTCCCGCCGAGAAAATCCCCCCGGCGTTCCTTCTCGATAATCGTGCTGTAAACCTGCCCAGCAGTGATGTTACAGGTTCGGTTCAACTGTTCGTCAATAAAACGTTCATAATGTCCAAGATCAAGGTCGGTTTCCGCGCCGTCTGCCGTGACAAAAACCTCACCATGCTGATAGGGACTCATCGTTCCCGGATCGACATTCAAATAAGGGTCAAGTTTTTGAATAGCGACCTTCAAGCCACGCGCTTTAAGGATACGCCCAATCGCAGCAGCGGTAACACCCTTGCCCACAGAACTTACAACCCCACCCGTGCAAAAAATATACTTCGGTCTTTTCATGCTTAAATCCAGCACCACTCCCTTAAACAAAAAGTGCGGCGGGAAGATACATCATCCCGCCGAGCGATAAATTCCCATCAAAGCCGCAGTGCGGCAGGCCATCTAACCAGAATACTACAAAGAATTAGACCAGTTTTCCTAGATCATCAGCGGTTCGACGCATATCGAGGAAGATCAAACCCAATTTTGCCTGTTCACGTACAAGAGTCGTCAACACGGCTTCTTCCCCAACAGACATCAGAATGACGTAGCCATTCTTCCCTTTAAGATAAACCTGATCCAACAGACCACGCCCTAGCTCACCAGAGATGCGCTCACCCAATGAGAGCATGGCGGCAGACATAGCAGAAACGCGGTCTTCTTCAACGCCCGCAGGCAGCGATGAGGCCATAATCAACCCATCGACACTGACTACCGCCGAGGCTTCAATTTCAGGGGTTGTAGCCTGAAGATCACGCAGACGATCAACCATCAGTTCGGTCCGCGATTTTGCCATAATT
>DAOTTO010000043.1:0-3248 GCA_034437895.1 Anaerolineae bacterium
CTGTTTCAATTCAAAAAATCAATTTATCGTCAGTGAAATATCGCGTAAATGAACACCATATAGTTGAGAGTATGCCCTATAATGGTCACTTTGTTTACACTTAATGGTTTTCACATATCACAGTTAAATTGGATTTTCTTGCAATAGCGCCCTAACCTCAATTTTGAGTGACCAAAAAAGGCACTAAAATGAATTTAATATTGATTCCTCTCCAAAAATAGGGTTGAGTAGTTACCGAGGAACACAAGATGAAGAATAAAGCGCGGCCTTAGCAAAGAATTGGTTGAAGGAGCGAGGACGAACCTTGCTCCTTCAAGTACACATCCAAAATTACTGAACGCTGATTTCGATCTGACCCGCAGAATCCCATTCTTCGGTGGTCGCATCCGCAAAGTTATAGGCGGTTACGAAGGCGAAGTACAGGCCGTCTTGCGGCACTTCAAAGTTAGCAATAAGCGAAGCAAGCGGCGCATCGCCGTTGTCGTCATCGACGGTCAGACGGTTGCCTGCGTAATCGAACAGATAGAGCAGCGTGTCCACGTCGGGCAGATTATCGCCATCGCCATCCACGCCTTGAGCGCCGACGCTGATAGTTTGGCCTTTTTCCGCAATGAAGGTGACATAGAAGATCGGGGCTTCGAGTGTGATTTCAACCGTCACGGTATCGCCAATTTCGAGCTTTCCCGCGAAATATTGAAAGCCTTCGGTGATGTCTTCCGGTTGCGTGTTGCCGCTGACTTCGATGCTGTAATTTAGCCCTTCGACAACAGTGCCATCATCAGCGGAGATTGAGCCGTCGCGGATGCCGGAGTAAGTGGTCGCCAAGATAAAGAAGCTGCCGGATTTCGGAATGGTGAAGTCTTCGATTAAAGAAGACAGATTGCCACCAGTGTCATCATCGTTGGCATAAACTGCGCCATCATCACCCAAGAGGATGATATATGGATCAAGCGTGCTGTCTTCGGCTTGGGTCATGCTAATGGTGACAACATCGCCCTCAGTCGCATTAAACGCGAAAAGTTGGCCGTCCAGATCGCTGTCGAAAGACGTATCGATTGGTTCGCCATCCGCCAAAATCGGCAGGGTGAGGATGGCAGTATCCGGTTCTTCGGTGGCATCTTGTGCGGCAGCAGTGAAAACAACCGAAAGGCTCAAGGCCAAAGTAAGCAGCAGCGCGATACGTAATCTACGCATTCTAAAAAACTCCTGTTGCGTGTATTTAGGAAATCCTTCTAAGGATAAAGGATTTTTTTGTATATGCAAGTAATTTTTATAGGTTTTAACGATTGACCTGTGGCACACTCTCACAGTCGCCGTCTTCGTTTACTATATCCGCCCTTACCCACGTTTCGTCTTCTAACTGCCACCAGACAAATCCATCCGCACCCGTCGCTTGCCCTATCACTTGTAGGGTCGTACCCGCCCTAAGCTGTCCAGCTTGATCGAAATTCGTGCCGGGTCCGCTGCGTTTATTGACGTTGTTAGCGCTGCTGATGCTGCATTCGCTCGGCGTAAACGAGCCGACACGTACTACCCAGATATTGCGCCCTTCACATCGCGCCCCCGCACCTGCGCCGCGCAGTGCGATGCCATACGTTCCACTGTTTTCCTCGATCTCCACGCCTTCCGCCCTCAATTCGCCGTTCACATATACTGTCAACTGGTCATCGACAGCGAGGAATAACAGATGAAGCGGCTCACTAAAATCAACATCCTGCGCTAAATTCTGCGAGGGAAATTCGCCGTCACTGAGTAAATTCGCGAAATAGATCGACCCTTCGTTATCAATGCCCACATCAAGATAGGTTGTAGCGTTCCCTTGGTTATCCGTTACCACCCGCGCCAGCAGCGAACACGTTTCTGTTTCCGAGGTTGAACCCACCGTGAACGACAATTCCGCCGCCATCACGATATGGGTATTCGGTAAACTGCTGGCGAGTCCGGTGAAGAAACTGCCGCGCCCACTAAAAAACGCGCTGTCTTCCTCAAACACCAACCGACCCCCTTCAGGAATCATGCCGAGGGATTCTAATTCCGCAATTGCGTCTTCCCAATCGCCGTCGGCATCGTCTAATTGAGCAGCGACGTTGGACTGAGTCGTGGTGGTTTGAGTCGTGGTGGTTTGAGTCGTCTGAGTGGATTGTGTATTCTCGGCGGCGGCATTAAAGGACTCTAAAACAGCCAATAATGTCTCCTGGTTCTGCACGAGATCATCCTCGTTTCCCGCGAAGGCAATCATCGCACCGAAGCCGCCGCCGTCGAAAGCGATCAGCGCGGCTAAACCGGTTGACCCACTCATCGTTATCGGTTGGACGAGGGCGCTGTCTCTGCCGCCGATTTCGCGCAGTTCCATTTGCCCTTCCAGATCAGCGCCCACATCCGTCAGGACACGCTGTAGGGCTTTGTCGGGATCGTTAGACCCTCTTGATATCTCATTTACATAAGCTGTACCGAAGAACACGGTAAAAATGGTGGAATCGGCGCTAGAAAGCAGCGGAAAGCCATCGCTATCCACTTCAATCACCCAATCCGACGGATAATTAAAGACATAGCCTTCAGCTTCCGAGACATACGTTTCCGTTAAATCTTGGGCTTGGGCCAAAAACGGGATAACAAAAAAAACGACTAATGTAATAAGCAATAAGCGGCGCATGAAGTTTCCTCAGTTTTGCGTCGGTCAATGCCCTTTATTTTAGGAGGGATTAGAGCGTAATGCCACTTATTCAGGGCTTATTTTGTCTGTTCCTATATAGACGGGCTTCGGCGCGGATGTAATCGATCACGCCTGCGATAGTTGAATCGGCGGGTGTCGTGGAAGGCAAGTCGTGAACGGTATGATTTTCAAGCGTGAATGGATCGCCAGAAAGCATCACCGATCCGACTTGTCTGGCATTAATCGCAGCGAGGGTGAGCGTCTGATTCATGAGTGTGACGGCGGGAGCAGGACACAGCGAAATCGTCAGCGGCGAGGAGTCGCCAATACGATTCAGGGGCGGATTCTCACAAGTTAAGGCGATATTTTTCCACATCTGCGGATGAGCCAAGTCCACCTGTGCCAGCGCCACTTGATCGCTCAATTTGTCGCGGCTGGAGTCGGTGAGGATGCCTTCAACGTTGGCGGCGTGATAGCCCATCGCATCAAGCGCGATCAAAGTTGAGCGCCCTTCCGTCACCTCACAAGGCCATACCTCCGGCGCGCACGAGTCGCCTAAATCCAGCAGCAAAACATCGCCTGCTGCTTCGCGCCG
>DAOTTO010000044.1:0-2457 GCA_034437895.1 Anaerolineae bacterium
AGCGCGGTGTTTTTGGTCTGGTTCGGCAACAAAATCGGCTTCACTTATTTATTCACATTCCCCAAACAGATCGCCAAAACCCAAAAAGTCAAGGCTGTCGGGGAAAAATCAGCGGCGTAACTATGCTTGTGATCGAATACGTCCATGAAGGACACCAGCGCGGTTATAACTATACCTCGCCCACGCACGGCTATGACGATGAGACACTCAAGCTCATTTGGCGTAGCGCGATGCCGCGTGGGCAGGGGTGGGGCGCGGAGGTTTATGCCGAGGCGCTTTCGTTAAAATGTTTCCCTGTGGACGCTTATCACATCGCAGTCGCAAACGTCCTCGTCACCGATCAGGTCGATGATGCGGGGCGGCGTGGCATCCGGCGGGCGGAAATCGCCGTTTACACGAATAACGACTATCTCCATTTTCTACAAGACAAACTCGCTGGTTACAGCCCTATCGTCCGTGCCACCGCCGAGCGAATGCTCACCATCTGCCAGCGCACCCGCTTGATCGAAAAAACGCTCCCGAAATTTCGCCGTGAGCCGCAGTTGATTCTCACTCACTCTTACACTTCGCCAGCATCATGGCAGGTGATTGAGGCGGTAATCATCCGGCTGGCGCTGAATCCGGTTGTACCGATGCGCCGCTGGGGAGCGTTCATCCCCTTTACAACTCTAGCGCTCGACTATCGAGAAGAATCGCGCATGGTGGCGCTCCCCAAGGAAAAAACCGCGCAAATTGATGTGCCTGTTGTCCCGCTGAGGTAATCTTTTACCGCAAATCAGTCCGCAGTTCAAACAAGCGCTTTTCACTATGCGCCATGAGCTTACCGCGTGATTTGGCCGAAATCGCACGCGGATCAAGTCCTTTCTTTCGTAGTTCAAGGTTAATCATCTCGTCCAACTGCTTTTTATCCTTGCCCGTCACCCGCGCCAATTCGTCCGCTCGTGTCAGCGCGTAAGGATAGGGATTGCGTCCCTGCATCTGGCATTGTGCCAAGAGCAGCGCATGAAGATGGTCAATCGCCCCCGGCATCCGCGCTACCCACACCGGAATATCGACACGCGCAATATTGGATTGATCGTAATTGCCCACTTTGACGTAAAAAAAGGCGATTTCATAGCTCACACCGCGCCGCTTATACGCCAGATTCTTGGGCGAGTTCTGCACCATCACCGCCGAGCGCTCGCCCGGTTGCAAAATCGCTTGGAACAAATGCCGATCACGCAGCCCTTCCAGATCGCCGCCTTCCGCCAGTTCGCGCTGCTTACGTTTGATCTCTTCCTCATCCTGCAAACTCAGCAGATACAACAGACGCAAGACCACCCGACTGCGATGGGGACTGTCGATATAGCCCGCCAAAATCGCACCCGCGTCGTGCATCTGCACCAGTGCGGCGTGATAATCCTTCATGATCTGATCGCTGCCCGTCACATCGCTGTTCGCCCAGAACAGGAGATGATTATCGTACAGCGCCAGCAGCGGCCCCGCGCTCTCCTTACGAAACTTCCACGCCGTTTCCGCTAAGCGCTTCATTTCTTCCACCGTCCGCCGCGCATCCACCGTCCGGTTGCTGACCAGCCGTTTTTGCGAGTCGTGGATTTCGCTTTTATGAAACGCCAAATGCGGAATCGTCAGCGGCTGCGGCAGGTGATCTACCCCATGCTGATAGATAAACATGCCGATGTTAATCAGATAATAGTGGATCGGTGCTTGCTCGTCGGGGTAAATCTGCGACCCATCGGCGGCGATCAACGTCGCCAATTCTGGCAGCGCAGGCGGCGGATAAATCAGATTGATCGGCTCGGCGGAGTCCAAATCAAGCGGGGCTGCCCCACGATACCCACTGATGTCCGGCGAGCGCACCAAGTCGATGCGCTCCCGAATGGCATCCAGATCATCAGCGGCAGCGAAGCGCTCTATCGCTATTTGCAAGCGATCACCCAGATCAAAGTCAATCGCATCGATCATCGCGCCCATCTTCGCTACTTGATCGAACACCAATTTAAATTCCAGCGTCATACCGCGCCCTCAATTCTACTAAAAATTGATCTAAGCGTAGCACTAGCGTTCTGTAGTTGTCAAGTTATGGCTGCGATGGCACTTCTCTACACTTCCCCATACGGATATTTCGTTGCCTGTTCGATCAACACACGTTCATCCGGCGTGAGATCAAACGCATCATATACAATCGCATTCAGCCGCGTTTCTAGCGCCACAATTTGCGCCGTCAGCCGTTGATGCCCCGCTGTCTGTTCGCCCAAAAACCCGCGCCACTCGCTGCGTTTATTCAGCGGAATTTCCTGCCCCAACTGGTGCTTGATCTCATCATTCAACGCTTTTTCGTCGGCGATTTCCCACCATTTATACAACGCCACCCGTGTCGTGATCTCCCCGCCGCCGAACTGATTACGAATCGTCAACCGCATGTCCTCATGCTGCTGATAACGCGACTTTGCCAAC
>DAOTTO010000045.1:0-3376 GCA_034437895.1 Anaerolineae bacterium
CACAGACGGCTTACGCGCTGCAAAAATTCGGCATAGAGGCGCCTTTGCTTGTCAGCAATGTGCGTCCCCGCGTCGGCGATGTAGCAGAAAATATCCCGCCGCTTTATCAAGGCCAGACCGTGCTGGAAGCGTGCCAGCTCATCGCACAGACCAAACGTCCGGTTGCTTTGGTCGATAACGGCAGACCATTCGGTATGATTTCCGGCGAAAGCCTTTTCGCCATTCTTGCAGAAGCCTTAACTTCCGGCTCGACGGAGGCCATCAACGCTGCCTTAGCCGCCCCGTTCAGTCAAAAGCAGTCAAATCCAACACTCTCTATGCACACCCAAGAATATATCCGCGATGTGATTAACAGTGTGCTGCATTCCGAAGCGGATGATTTTGCCGTGATGGATGAAAATGACCGTTATGCCGGGATTTGTCGCAAATCTGCGCTGCTCACGCCGCCGCGCCAACAGGTGATTTTGGTCGATCATAATGAGGCGCAGCAAGCCGTCGCCGGAATTGATGAAGCCGAAATCATCGAAGTGCTGGATCATCACCGCATCGGCAGCATGACTACCGTCCTCCCGATTCGGTTTCAGATTGAGCCTGTTGGGAGCTGCTCGACGCTGGTCAGCGAAAGCGCGTTTGAGCAAGGCTATACCTTCCCGCCGGGGATAGCGGGACTGCTGTTATGTGGCATCCTCTCGGATACGCTGACGTTTCGTTCACCAACAACAACTTCCCGCGATGAAGCTGCGGCGCGGCGACTCGCCAAAATTGCGGAACTTGCTCCGTCAGATGCCTCCTCCGAAGCAGTTCTCGCGGAAGTACAAGCGTTCGGTAAAGTGCTGCTTTCGTCAGGCGCGGGCTTAGGCAGCCGCAAAACAGAAGATATTGTGAGCAGTGACATCAAATTTTACACAATCAACGGCTTAAACATCGCCATTGCTCAGGCCGAAGTAACCGATTTTTCCGAATTTGATGCGCTTCAACGTCCTCTCTACGACAATTTACAGGCCAATGCGGAAGCGCAAAAGCTGCATCTCGCCTTGCTGATGGTGACGGATATTTTATTAGGTAGCAGCCGCTTGATCGTCGTCGCGCCGGAACGCCTCATCTCCGCACTCCCCTATCGGCGCTTGAGCGCGTATGTCCTCGATGCACCCGGAGTCGTTTCTCGCAAAAAACAACTACTGCCTGCTATCACAGCCGCGCTTGCTTAAGCAAGGCGCTGGACTATTTTCTGCTCGTCGGGTCGAAGGCATCCCGCAAGCCGTCGCCGATGAGAAACAGGCTTAAGACGGTCAGAGCGATCAGCAAACCGGGCAAAATCGAGAGATGCGCCGCCTGCCGGAAGTGAGCCTGTGCGCCGGTGAGCATATTGCCCCAGCTTGGCTCCGGCGGCCTTACGCCCAATCCGAGAAAACTCAAGGCCGATTCGGTCAAAATCAACGTCCCCACACCAATCGCCAGCGCCGTCATCAAGACCGAGAGCGTATTCGGCAGGATATGGACGAACATAATTCGCATCGACCCTGCGCCCATTGCTCGTGCGCTAATGACGTATTCGTTCTCACGCTTGGAAAGTGTTTCGCCGCGAATCAGCCGCATCGTCCCTGTCCATGACACCATCGTCAGCACAAAGATCAAAGTCGGAATCGTCGGAGTCAGTACCGAGGCGATCAAAATCAGCAGCATCAGCGTAGGTAATGAATTGAGCGTCGTCACGAACCACATCACCGCGTCGTCAATAAAGCGATAGCGTCCACCCTGATAGTAGCCCGCGATTAAGCCAATCGTCACGCCGATTAAGGTCGCGCTGATCGCCCCGGCGAAGCCGATCCCCAGCGATACCCTCCCACCGTAAAGCAACCGCGCCAACAGGTCGCGCCCTAGATGGTCGGTGCCAAGTGGATGACTCGCGTTACCGATGGGCAAAAATAAGCGCAAGGAGTCGGGCTGTGTATAAGAGACATTCAGAACATCGGTGATGACGGGTGCAAGCAGCGATAGTGTGGAGAGCGTCAACAAAAGGCCGATTGCCATGAGCGTTAATTTATCACGGCGGATGCGGCGCAGCGCGGTACGCAGCAGTGAATCAGTTTTGCTAGAGTCGGATTTAAGCGTGGCGACTGCTCCGGTTGCCACCACTTTGGTTTGTGCTGCCATCGTCATCCCCCTAACTTAAGCGAATACGCGGATCAAACACGGCATAAAGAACATCAGATAAAATAAGCCCCACAATCGTTACTATGGCTGTGAGTAATACAATCGCCATAATCACGGGATAATCCTGCTGCGTGACCGAATCCACCACTAGTCGCCCCATGCCCGGCCAGGAATAAATCGTCTCAGTTAGCACCGCACCCGCGATGACGCCCGGAATAGCTGGCCCCAAGAGAGTCGCCACTGGAATGAGGGCATTTCGCAGTGCGTGTTTAAACCAGACCTGATTGTTGGAAAGCCCTTTCGCCCGTGCTGTACGGACGTAATCCTGATTCAGTACATCCAATACGGAGGCGCGGGTAAAGCGCGAAAACGTGGCGATACCAAAGCTGGAAAGCGTGAACACAGGCAGAATCAAATGCTTGATGCGATCACCCAACGTATAATCACCGGAAAAATTCAACGGGAAGCGGTTGCCCATCGGCAGCCAACCCAACCATGAGCCGAAGACCAGCAGCAAAATCAGCCCTAACCAGAACACCGGAATCGCGCTGACGAGTACCGCCAGCACCCGCGTGACCTGATCGAAGATACCGCCCTGCTTAACGGCGGCGATCACGCCAATCGGAATGCCGAGCATCAAGCCAACGATGAGCGCCAGCGAACCGAGTTCAAACGTCGCGGGCAGTCGCACCCCGACAGCATCCGTTACCGGGCGCTGCGAAATAATGGAATTGCCAAAGTCACCGCGCAAAATGCCCTTGCGTGTGCCAATATGGGTGCCTGTTTCGTTGCCACGACGATCAAAAGTCGGCAGTTCGCGCCCACGCCAAAGTTCCACCCCTGCCACTTTGATGGGCGCATCGCCAATCAGCCAGCGGATATATTGCACATGAATCGGGTCATTCACGCCGAGCGCGGTTGCCATCGCCTCGCGCTGCCTAACCGAAATCGACGGGTCAAACGTCAAGGCTGCCACCGGCCCGCCCGGCGCGAGCGACATCACAAAATAAGCGATAATCGTAATCCCAAAAAGTGTCGGGATCGTCTGAAAAATACGGCGGAGGATATATTGAGTCATGGCGGTATTCTCATGATTTTAAATACAGGACTTTCGCTTACCTCACCCCCCGGCTCCCTCTCCAAGTATTGGCTATGCATTACCCACATCTTTGGGGAGAGAAGGGTTAAATAAAATCCAAGCGTCAGAGATATCCTGAAGGCG
>DAOTTO010000046.1:0-4286 GCA_034437895.1 Anaerolineae bacterium
TACCCCACCCCTAAATCCCCTCCCCATTGCATGGAGAGGGGACTTCAAGATGCGTTTTTCTCCCCCTCTCCAAGTATTGGAGAGGGGGCCGGGGGGTGAGGTAAGCGAAAGTCCTGTGAATTTGTTTCCATTTTATATATTTTGCACAAAAGGCGCAAACTTATGAGTTACAAAGATGACTATAGCCGTTTATCCGACCAGCTTTCCGCCAAAGGACTCAATGTTGATCAGGTCAAAGCGAAGCTGAAAACGCAGCATATCGAAACCCCGTCGTGGGGCTATGGCAACAGCGGCACCCGTTTTAAGGTTTTCCCTTGGGCAGGCGCGGCACGAAATATCCACGAAAAACTAGCGGATGCTGGCTATATCCACAAATTAACAGGCATTGCGCCGTCCGTCGCCATCCATATTCCCTGGGATAAAGTGGACGATTACGACGCGCTCGCGCAATATGCCGACGAGCAAGGCGTGAGCATCGGCGCGGTAAACCCGAATGTCTTTCAGGATGAGCAGTATAAACTCGGCAGCGTGACCAATCCATCGGGCAGTGTGCGCGAAGAAGCTATCGCCCACATGGTCGAATGCTGCGAAATTATGGGCAAAGTAAAAAGCGGACTCCTCAGTTTATGGTTCGCCGATGGCACGAATTACGCCGGACAAGACAGCATCCGCGAGCGCAAGCACCGTTTGGAAAGCGGCTTGGCGGAAGTTTATAAAGCGCTCCCAGCCGACAGTCGGATGTTGATTGAATATAAATTCTTCGAGCCAGCTTTTTATCATACCGACCTCGCGGATTGGGGGACAGCCTACGCAACGGCGATTAAGTTAGGGCCACAAGCGCAAGTGCTGGTTGATACCGGACATCACGCGCAAGGGACGAATATCGCCCATATTGTGGCCTTTTTGCTGGATGAAAATCGCCTCGGCGGATTCCACTTTAATGCGCGGCGCTATGGTGATGATGATCTCATCGTCGGCAGCACCAACCCATTTGAGCTGTTCGAGATTTACGCGGAATTGGTGAGCGCCGGCGAATCCGCGAAAGATGTGGCCTATATGATCGATCAAAGCCACAACATCGAACCCAAGCTGGAGGCGATGCTGTTGAGTGTCCTCAACTGCCAGACGACCTACGCCAAAGCGCTCATCATCGACTTTAATACGCTGGCGCAGTTTCAGCAGGCAGGCGATGTCTTGGGTGGGCATCGCGTGATGGTCGATGCCTTTGAGACGGATGTACGTCCGCTGTTGATGCAAGTGCGCGAGGAAATGGGCATCCATCCCGACCCCATCGCGGCCTATCGTGCCGATAATTACGCGCAAAAAGTGGCACAAGAGCGCGGTGTCGCGTCCGGGGCGAGCGCCGGAATTCAGGGATAAATCTGATCAATACTTAAAGATTGAATCACAGAAAGTACCCTTTGATAAACAATTGGAAATTTTTGAACCACCAAGACACCAAGAACATCAAGACTTTGAAGCTAAATCTCTGTGTTCTCCGTGCGCTCTGTGGCTAAATTTTCCCATTTACTTACGTCGGTCTACTAGAAGTAAGCGTAAGTATGTTTTTGTAGGGGCGAGGCGTGCCTCGCCCTTACGAAATACGATATTTTTTTGTGATTATTTGCCTGTGTTTACTTCTGTGGTTAAAAGAATTTACCTGTGTGTCGTTCCCGGCACACTCGCACAAATCCATGGTACCCTAAAATCGTCCGCTGATGGCATCGGTATAGCCTGTCAGTTCGGCATAGCCATAGCCATCCGCACCGCCAGAAATTTGCACCGCGCCTTCCCAATAAACGATAGCGCCGTTATGCAATTCCTGATCGGGCATGAGCGGAGTCAGAGTCAGCACCAAGTCTTCGGCCTGCTGAATCGCATCAGCGGCAAGCGTGATCGTCCATCCCGCCGGATACACCGCGCCAGTATGCGGACTCGTCCATTCGCCTGTCGCTTCAATGCTGTATTCATCAAACGCGAGGTGATGGGTGCTGCCGTCCTCAAAGACGATCATGCCTGTGTAGGCCGTCCGAGCGCCGCCCGCTTTAAGCCGAATTTGCCCGACGACCAAATCACGTCCGTCGTCGAGATGGAGGGCGAACCAATCCCAGCCTTGAGCATCACTGCCGAGCGCACTGGTGCTAAATTCCCTATCCATCCATGTCGTCCCGCTGACCGCAAACGATTCGCCGCCGACGGTAATCGTCCCGCTGGTCAGCAGGCGCGGCAGTGAATAATAATAACTGGCGTTGCCGGGTTCATCGCTCTTAGCGCTCAGGCCATCAATCCCCTGCAAAGCGACAGGTTTCGCTTGTTCGAGATTAAAATCAATCGCAAAATCGCCTGCGTTTGCCCGGATTTGTGTTTGTGTTGCATCTGCATTTAAGGCACTGATGTCCCAATTTTCCAGCCACACATGATACAGCGCGTCGGGCTGTGCGGGATCAGGCAGCGCCCCTGCTAAATCTGCCCCGCCCCGGCTGTAGCGTTCACTATCGTAAAAGCGACCCGACTCCACATCACTCAGCGTAAAATGCGCCATGTAGACCTGATTCGAGCGCCATTCAGAGGCGGAATCCGTGACTTGGGGCGTGATGGCGCGGCGGAAAATAGTGAACTGAAAACCGAAATGGCGGCCTTCGGCGGTGGAGAGGTTGCCGGTGTAATACCACCATTCGGTTTGGAATTCAGGATGAGCGCCATGATCGCGGGGGAAATCCCACACGCGAGGATCAATCGCCCGCGCAAAGCCGGAAATATCGCTTTCGCCGACGCTTAATACGGTGGTCGCGCTCACATCGCCGCTGCCGCCGTTGATTAAGCTAAAGCCAAAGACCACCACGACAATAATCACCAAACCCACTATCAAAAAACGCCACATCGTCGATTTCCTATGATTTGTTCAAATTATCACAAACGGTTACGATAGTATACGCGAAATAGATGAGATCAGCGTGAAAACTTCTCAATTAAGGATTTTTGCCGTGTGGATTAATGCCCAATCAGGAGTTTAAGGCAGTCGCGCAGTGCTGCCATGCCGACTTCGCCAATGAGGGCGGCATATTCGGCTTCAATTTCCTGTTTGATAGCATACGCATCGTGCAGATACTGCCAGCCTGCGTCGGTAAACTGAATCATCACGGCGCGGCGGTCTGTCGGGTCAGATGTGCGCTGAATATAGCCTTTTTCCTCAAGGTCTTGCACCAATTCGCCCATTGACTGCTTCGTCATGCTGGCGCGTTCCGCCAAGGTTGTGATGCGCGTCCCTTCAAGATCGAGATTCGCCAGCAGCGCTGTATGATTGAGGCTGAGTCCATTATGGCCTCGTGCGCGGAGTTTCTCGAAAGCGCGAATCCCGAAAGCACGATGGGCTTGCAGAAATAACCGCCCAATATTGTCTTCACGCAGTTCTTTAATTTGCTGGACGCTGATTGGCGATGGCGAGTCGTACATGATAACTCTAAAACCTCTTGACAATATAATAAGGCTACCTTACTATATATTCAGGTAGCAGTTGGCGCGCTGACCGACTCCACAAATCGACCATTTTAGGGTGAGGCGCATTATAGCCCTCATCCGATGAGGAGACAATTAACGATGACACACGACACCCTAATCCGGCTGAGCGTCGGGACACCCGCGCCAATTTTCCAGACACAAGATGTTTTCGATAATCCGATTGATCTAGCGACTTATGCCGGACGTACCGTACTACTCTCGTTTTTTCGGAATGGCGCGTGTGCCATCTGCAATTTGCAGGTGCATAAGCTCATCCAACACTATCCGGCTTATCACGCCAAAGGCTTAGAAATTCTGGCCGTATTTGAAGTCAATCAAGAAAGTATTCAGCAGTATGTCGGCAAGCAGGATGCCCCCTTCCCGATCATCGCCGACCCAACCGCGCATCTTTATGACTTGTATATGGTCGAAACCTCGCAAGAAAAAATCGAAGCGACTATGGCTAATCCTGACGCGAAGGTCTTCATACAAGAGGCCGCTGAAAAGGGTTTCCCACTCACTCCAGAGGAAAACACCAATTTTTATCGGATGCCTGCGGATTTCCTGATCGGGCCAGATGGCACACTCCAGCGCGTGTTTTATTCCGACATTTTAGGGACACATCTCCCCTTCGCTGAGATCGAACAGGTTTTAAGCGCGTAAACAATTCAGGACTTTCGCTTACCTCACCCCCCGGCTCCCTCTCCAAGTATTGGCTATGCATTACCCACATCTTTGGGGAGAGAAGGGTTAAATAAAATCCAAGCGTCAGAGATATCCTGAAGGCG
>DAOTTO010000047.1:0-2134 GCA_034437895.1 Anaerolineae bacterium
TAAGGCGCGTAACGGTTTAAAAAAGCGCTATGGCTTTCCGCATACACGGGTTCAGAGCAGTTAATCGCCGCTCGCCATGACGACAAATCCAATCCTGTGAGGTCAGCCTCGCGCACCCGTGTCGCCAGAAAGTTATAGGCAAAATTGGGCAGCCAGCACAATGTTCCATGATGACGATGAATCGCCCGTAGCAGCATTTTGGGGTCGCGCACCCATTGAAAGGGCGACATCAGAACGAGTTTAATCCCTTGCAAAATCGGCAGGATAAATCCGGCGATCAAGCCCATATCGTGATAGAGTGGCAGCCAACTGACGACGACATCATCCGGCGCAAGCTGAATCGCGGCGCTCGTGCTGGCAACCTGATTTAATACGGCACGATGCGAGAGCATCACGCCTTTTTGTAAGCCAGTGCTGCCGGAAGAATGCTGCAAAAAGGCGGTGGAGTCGGGGTCGGCTTTGTAGGGGCGACTCGCCGAGTCGCCCCTACGGACTTCTCCAACAGATAAACGGTCTGCGTTGAGAATCTCCACATCAACACCCACCAAACAGGCCCGTAAATCAGCTTCTAAATCCGAAGTAGTAATGAGGGCTTTTACGCCGGAATGGGCGATGAGTTGGCGAGCGCTGTCGAAATAACGCGCTGGATCGAGTTTGTCCGTCAGGAATGGAAAGATCGACGGTACAGCCCCCATAAGCAGTGCGCCCCAAAAGCCATAGATGACAGATTCGCCATGTTGTAAAATCAAGGCGACCAAATCACCGGGGTGGATTCCAGAATCACGCAGCGCTTGGGCATAGTTTGCGGCACGATCAAAAAGCTGCCCATAAGTGATTGATGTTTCGCCGTTGGAATCGATCATCACGAGGGCGATGTGGTCAGCATAGTCCTGATGCAGCGTGAGTGCTTGCTCGATTAAGGTGGCAGGGCGGGAATCGAGACGGATCGGTAATTGGCGCAAAGTGCATTCACCTTTTTACGGAAGTGCGTTTTTTCACAACTCTATGCCATTATACACGTATCAATAAATAGATTTTGGAATTTATCATTGGGGGATAACGATGACCAGAGTGACCGTTTATAAAGGAAAAGAAAATCGTGGCTGCACGATTGTCCTGTTGATTTTTGTTGTACTTTGTATCGCGCCTGTCTTGTGCGTGACAGCGTTGGTGAGCGCGGCGGCGGGTGGCATGTTTGGCGAGGCGGAAGTCAAAACCGCCACTTATAACGAACCGGGAAATGGCGCTGAATCCGCTGATATTGAAATTAAGCTCGGCGTGGGCAAGTTAGAATTGGGTGCGCTGAACGATTCTAATGATCTACTGGATGCAAATATCTCGTATGTGGGTGGGATTGCTTATGATGTAAGCGGCGACTCAGATCGACGGATTATCCTACGCCAGACTCAGGGCGATTATGACTTCTTCGGCTTCTTGAGCCTTTTGGATATCAACATCAACACAACAGAGAGCGATCTGGTGTGGGCGGTCAATCTTAGCCCGGATGTCCCGCTCGAACTCGATATTGAGAGTGGGGTAGGTGGATTTGATCTCGACCTAAGTGAGTTACAAATTGCTGATTTGCGTTTGGAGTCAGGCACTGGAGAAACCAACATTACACTGCCTGAGCCGAATGAGAGCTACCGAGTGGACATCAACGGGGGCGTTGGTAGTACGAGCATTAATGTACCGGAAGGTGTTGCAGTCCGGCTAGAAGCCAATCAAGGGCTGGGCGAGGTTAATGTCCCATCATCCTTCGAGCGTATCAGTGGCAATGATAATGGCGATCCTAGCCAAGAAGGGGTTTGGGAGACTGCAAATTTCGATGATGCCGACGTGCAAATCACGATTGTCTATGATGGCGGCGTGGGTGATTTAACGCTGCGATAAATGCAAAGCAGGAAAACGAATCACATTGGGGCAGCGGGGTAGGGCTGCCCTTTTTGATTCAAGAAGTCTTCCACAGCCAAGCAGTGCGGTATAGATACAGGACTTTCGCTTACCTCACCCCCCGGCCCCCTCTCCAATACTTGGCTATGCATTACCCACATCTTTGGGGAGAGAAGGGTTAAATAAAATCCAAGCGTCAGAGATATCCTGAAGGCGTGTCCAACCACGCCACAGGACTTTCACA
>DAOTTO010000048.1:0-2686 GCA_034437895.1 Anaerolineae bacterium
GCGCATTTTGAGAAATTCTCCATTGAAAGTAATTAAATACAAAAAAGAGACATAATTTTTAGTGCCTCTTGTGCAATTTTGCGTAAATATAACGCAAAATGTTTGTAAACTGTAGTGGCATTTGTGTGAGGCCGCTTCTTAAGATATTTTGGTGTGGCTAAAATATGGTAAAGTTCAAAAATTTATAAATTTAATATTTTGATTTATTAGTCTATTTAATTCAGTTGCATATAAGAAGTGTTATTTATTTTTGTTTAATCTCGGTTTGTTCTAAGGATAAAAGGGCGTTAATACGCCGCACGGATAATTGTTTTCAACGTAGCGAATGTCTACGTTAAATAAATCTGTCCATCCAATATGGAGAAATAGAAGACATGAAGAAGTTTATTTTCGCTTTGGTACTTGTCACCGTAATGGTGCTTGGGTTTAGCACAACCGCCCAAGACCTTCCCCCCGTTCCCACCTTGCCGATGGATCATCCCTTTGCAGCCTTTATCGACAGCCACAACTATGCAATTGCCCAGGGCGCAACCGCCGAATGGCGCAAGCTGGAGTGGTTAGCCGTTGATGCGCCGAATAACCTGCTTTACCTTGCTAACACTACCGTCGGCAGCACGATGGCGGACGATCAGGGTGATTTACAACTGACCCCCGTACCGTGTGGTGTGATTTATGCCGGGACATTCGATGCGGAAATGAACATCACTCGCGTCGAGCCAGTGATTATGGGTGGCCCACTTGATGAAGCCAACACCGACAATCAGTGTAGTGTTGACTCCATCGCCGGCCCAGACAACTTATATGTTGATCCTGCTGGCGGGCTTTGGATTGGTGAAGACACCGATACGCACTTGAACAATGTGCTGTGGATGTGGAACGGCAGCGAACTGAAGCGCTTCGCCACCGTCCCGCTCGGTGCGGAAGTTACCGGCCTGCACATCACGGCTGATGGCACCCTTTTTATGAATATTCAACATCCTGATGATACCAACCAAGAACCCTACACCGTCGGTACGATTGGTGTCATTCGCGGTTTCACGGCGGGCGAAGATTTCGAAAGCCTGACTGTTCCCGAAACTGACGAAGAAAAAACCACCCTTCGCGTCGCCGCTGGTGAATATCAGGTTCTGGCACGTTCCGGTGATGAAATCCCCGGCGCAGATGGCGCGATCTTCGGCACCAACACCACCCATGATGGTATTGTAACCGATGTCTGCAATGATCCTGACGGCAATATGTTCCTGCCGATGAGCGACACCGAAGCCGTCCTCTATACCAATTTCGAATGCGGTGTCGGTGGCGTTAGCCAACTCAATCTGGCGATTGATGCCGAAGGCAACTTGAGCGTGGTCAGCGGCCTGATGTTGGATTTCATCCCCGTCAATGGCACCGCCAACAACTGCGGCGCAAGCGTTACCCCTTGGAATACCGCCTTGACCTCGGAAGAATATCCGGCAGACAACGAAGAAGACTGGCAGTATTATGTTGAAGAACAAGCTGCGAACTTAGAAGCACTGATCGGCAAAAAGGCTAATCCCTTCGACTATGGCTACCAAGTTGAACTGACCTATACCCCCGAAGGCACCCAAATTGTCAAACGCTATGCGATGGGTCGCTTCAGCCATGAAGTTGCTATCGTGATGCCTGACCAACGGACGGTTTACTTCGGCGATGATGGTACGGATCGCGTCTTCTATAAGTTTGTGGCGGATGTGGCGGGCGACCTGAGCGCAGGTACCCTCTATGCTGCCAAAGTGACCCAAGACGGCGAAGCGATGAATCTGGAATGGATCATGCTTGGTCAGGGCAATGAGGCCGATATTCTGGCTGCTATTCGTGAACTGGATTCTCAGTTCGTGCAATAAGCGCATCGTAACGCTGTAGAAAAATAAGTAATCTAAAGGGACGCGAGAAAAAATCTGCGTCCCTTTAGATTCATAGAAGTTGCTGCGTTAAAACGTTCTTCCGTCTTATTCTACGGTAACGCTTTTGGCTAAATTGCGCGGTTGGTCAACATCCGCGCCCCGCCACACAGCGATGTGATAAGCCAGCAGTTGCAGGGGCAGTACGGCGGTGATCGGCGAAAGCAGGGCAGGCGTTTGGGGAATATACAATACATGATCGGCTTTGCTGGTGATAAACTGATCGCCTTCCGTCGCGACAGCAATCACGATTCCGCCCCGTGCTTTAGCTTGTTCGATCTGGCTAATCATCTTTTCGTAGAGATGATCTTTGAGCGCGATTGCCAGCACCGGCATATTTTCATCAATCAGCGCGATTGGCCCGTGTTTCATCTCGCCTGCTGGATAGCCTTCGGCGTGGATGTAGCTGATTTCTTTCAGCTTGAGCGCACCTTCTAGGGCAATCGGATAATTGATGCCGCGCCCCAAGTAGAGAAAATTCGTATAGTGATACAGTTGTCCGGCTAAGGCTTCGATTTGGCCTTCGATTTCCAGTTCCAGTGTCCGCCCGACCAGCGCGGGCAGAGTCGTTAAATCGTGGATATAGGTTCGCGCTTGAGTAGGGGTGATGGTGCCGCGCAGTTGCCCTAAATACACCGCCAGCAAATATTGACACACAATGCTGGTGGTAAAGGCTTTAGTCGAGGCCACGCCGATTTCTGGCCCTGCGTTCATGCTGATGTAGCCATCCGCGACGCGCATCGCTTGGCTACCGATAGCGTTGA
>DAOTTO010000049.1:0-4743 GCA_034437895.1 Anaerolineae bacterium
CCATCCGGCAGCCACGCGGGTGAAAGATCGTTGGCGCTGCCGCTGGTGATCTGCTGCATCCCGGCAGTCCCATCCGCCGGAAGCAGATATAAATTAAAATCCCCACGTTCCGGCGACGACACTACCAGCGATGCCCCATCCGGCGACCAACTAAGATCACGGGCGAATCCCGGCTCTGGCAAACAACGGGTCTGTGCGATCAACCCCGGCAGCACGTCCACCCACACCAGACACACGCCGCCCGTCGAAACGGCGATCTGCGCCCCATCCGGCGACCATGCCGGGAACAAATCATCGACACTGGTCGTCGTCAGGCGGCGGAGGTGATTGCCCTGTGTATCCATCACATACAAATCGTAAGCGTTGTCACGGTTGGAGATAAACGCGATCTGCGTCCCATCCGGCGACCAATCGGGAAGGCCATCATACGCGCCGTTAAAGGTGAGCGCACGAACATTCCCGCCATCGGCATCAATCACATAAATCTCGGAATCACCGTCGCGGTCAGAATGGAACACGATTTGCGTCCCATCCGGCGACCAATCGGGGGAGGTATCGGCGGCGGGATGATGAGTCAGATTTTTGATCGCGCCGCGTGCAATATCTAGCACAAAGATGTCGTTGTTCCCTTCCCGGTCAGACACAAACGCGATCATATCGGCGGGTAATATCGGGGCAGTCCTCAGCGCCGCCGCGATCATCCCGGCACAAACGGCAGTACACACCAGACTGACGCGGAAAAGCGGAAAAAAGAGTGTTTTCATCAGGCGTGAATTTTAACGTATCATGGCATCCTGAGCATAATCCCCTCATTATGAGTCCTCGTGCCAAAATTGATATGTACCTTAAGGGACACGATAATGTAGTTTGACAAATGAATAAGGATATTCGTGCCTTTTACCCCACCCCCCGACCCCCTCCCCGAACTCAAGGAGGGGGAGAAATGCGGAATGTAAGGGTTTGTTTTGTTCCCTTGCCCCGTTTCCGGGGAAAGGGTTAGGGATAGGGGTTATCCCTTGCCTTTAGGGCCGCCACGCCGGAGCATAATCATGCGCGGGATGGTGGGTTAAGCGGCGGCGGTGCAAGGTCGTGAGATCGATCACATAAATATCCTCATTGCCATTTTCGGCTGACGTAAAAATCAAACTTTTGCCATCCGGCGACCAGCGCGGGGAAGCGTCATTTGTAGAGCTTATGATGAGCGGTGAAATCTGCGTCAGATTCTCAAGCGGTGTGGCTATCGGCAAGAGATATAAATTAGAGAACCCTGTGTTTGTCCTTAATGCGAATGTCAAGCGGCTCCCATCCGGCGACCAATCCAATCCATAAATACCGCTTGAATGGGACAGAATCATCTGCGGAACCTGTGCCCCTATCTCACTCGTCGAGATGACCTGAATTTCATTCCCCTCTGAGACAAATGCGATTTGGCTTCCATCAGGCGACCAAGTAGGAAGCACGTCATCGATGACATTCTGTACTAAAAATCGGACATTCTGCCCATCCGTATCCATGATGAACAAATCATAATCGTAGTTATAATCACGTACGGAGGCAAAAGCGATCTGCGTCCCGTCCGGCGACCACGCAGGCGTAATATCAGAGCCGTTATGAAATGTCAGACGGCGTGTCCCCCCGCCATCAGCATTCATCCTATAAATTTCTCCGTCGCCGCCGTCCCGATCCGTGACAAACGCAATCTGTTCCCCATCGAGCGACCAAACAGAAAAATAATCGTTATATGGATTTTGCGTCAGGTTGCGAAGTGTGCCGCGCCCGACATCGAGTAAGTAGATTTCGGAGTTTCCGTCACGTTCAGATGTGAACGCCACGACATCGCCCTCCGTCAGCGGTGCGATCAAAAGTGCTGCCGCTATCCCGCCCATGCAGAACAGAATCAGGACAGCGGCAAAACGCGCAAGCAATGAAATCATTTAGCCACCATAAGTTAGTTGCATTACATTTTTACCCGACTCATAAAAAGTCAAAATTTGAAAATACACCTCACCCCGCAAACACTCAATAAGGCGGAGACTTGCTCCCCTCTCCAAATTAGAGAGAGGCTGGGAGTGAGGTCAAAAACAAAAATCTCGACGCAAATGCCCGATTAGCCGCCGGGTGTCGCCGTCGGGCGGGGTGTCGCTGTAGTTGTCGGCACAACAATATGACCCAATGTCGTTTGAGCAAACACCGTCGCGGTTAATTCGACTCCACGTTGATTTGTCGCCTGCTGTATGACTGCCGTTGCTGATTGGATGATCGAAGTTACATCGAGTTGAGAAGTAGCCGGGGTTTGTACGATAGCGGTTGCCGTCATGTCCATCGGACGAAGCATCTCCCCCGCTACGAGGCTTAGGGTGTAATCGCCGCCTGCGGCATTACTACTAAAACTGCCCACCTGAATCGTATAGATGCCATCCGAAGGCAAAGGGAGCGCCGCGATCAAACTGTTAAGGGTGCCATCGCCGCGATCATCATTGTAAGCGATAGATAAGCCTGTGAAGTCCGACACCACCAACAGCGTGGTATCGAAGCCGCCCGTGAGGTCAATCGTCACCACTTGTCCGGCACGTCCCTCAAACGTCCAGACATCAATGCCGCCAATAGGCAACGTGCCAGTGACTGGTTGACCGATGAGAATCGGACGCGGCGCACTGACCACAAGCGTCGCCGTCGGGGCGCTGGTCGGCGTAGAATTGATGGGGATGCGGGTGGGGAAAGTACCTGCGATGTCCGTCCGCAATGTCTCCGCAATCGTCAAGATCACGGGTTGCAGCGCATCACGTTCACCCGGCGCGGCGTACCCGGTAATAATCGCAAAACGCCCTGGTGTCTCTAACTGGACGATGTAGATAATCGCATCATAAATCGTTGTGTTGTAGATCAACTGCACCGCCCGCTGCCCGTTGATGCGCTGATACGTTTGCTGCATCTGGGCGTAACCCGGTAGCGAAATCGCTAGGTCGATTTGGGCTGCCGTCATTTGGCTCAGGTCGCTGTCATTAGCCACCTCGACTGTAACCGAGGCCGTCTGTTGACCGGATGAAAACGGCGTATCGAGCGATTCCAGTAGCGCAATCGTGTCGTAATCATTGGTAAAATTAACAAGGAAACCATCTTCCGGCAGCACCGCTTCATAATATGCCGACCATTCCGGCGGATAACTAAAGGTCAACGTGCCATTCGGTGCGGTATAACTCCCCGGTACGTTGGGATCATTCGGGATGACTGTCGGGCGTGGAGGGATCGTTGGCGCGGGGAAGGGTGTCGGCGTTAGCATATCCTCCAAACTGCCGCCCATATCGCCCAGCCGCAGCGATTCCGCCATCGCCAGCACAATCGGATCAAGTTCGGCATATTCATCAACGGCGGAAAGACCAACCGCAAAAGCGTAGATGCCATCCATCCCTGTCTCGAACAGATAAATCGCGCCTTCTAAGCCTGTGCCGATAATTTCCAGCCGAGCAGCGCGTCGATCATTGATCGAAAAACGCGTTTCTTCACCCGCCACGATGCCTGAATCCGGCAAAGCATCGTCGCGGAACTGGCGCATAAGTTCGTCCAAATCGGCATTATCATCTGTGCCGTTGACCACATCCGATGCCCTGCCGACGACAACAACAACGACTTGCTGCCCGGTTAGCAAGGTGGGGGCATCGCCGTCATCCGCAAAATTGAATGCCGCCGGCGTGTTAGCAAAATTGACCGTCCCGCCGATTTCGCCGGAACTGTCGTCGTTGTCGAACACCCAATCGTCTGGATATTCTATGACAAACGTATCGTTCTGGGCGGTATATCGCTGCGGCAGTTGAACACCTGTCTCAAGCACGTCACCCGTATACACTACAGATTCCGCCATTGCGCGTAGAATGGGCGGCAGCGCTTCGCCTTCGCTGGGCGCGGCGACCCCCGCCAATAGTGCGTAACGGCCTGCCCCTTCCGGCGCGACGCGCATCATAATGAAATAGCCGTCAAAAGTCGCGCCGCTAAATGCGACGAGGACAGCAGGCAGATCATTAATCACGAGGTCGATTTGCGTCCCGGCGGTAAATCCGCTTTGCGTTACCGCGCCGTTGATAAAAGCCGTCAGCACCTCGTCCAGCGGTAAATCACTCGTCGGATCAAAAATAGCGCCAGCACTGACAGCGACGGCATCCCCCACGACAACAATCATACCCTGCTGCCCCGGCTGTGCGTTGGGCAATGATGACCTTAGCAAATCAACCGCCTCGGAACTATTACCCAAAAACACGGTGTTTTCGGATGACGTTTCCGTGACCCAATCCTGTGGATAACTGAGGGTAAAATTTTCAGCCGTGAGTGTTGCGCCGAGGGTGATTTCCGGCTCAGGGGTAACATCCGCTTGGATTAAGCAGCGTTCTGTGACGGCGGCTAAATCGGCTTGCACCGCCGTCAGGATGGCTAAGGCTTGCGCCACATCACCCCGGCTGGAGGCATCCTGCGCCCGGATTAAATCCGCCGCCGCGCCGCTTAAGTCAAGATCGCATGGGGAAGGTTCATCCTGCGCTGAAGTCGGTAAGACGATGAGCAGGCCGATTATCAACACCAGAAAAATCACGCCAAAGCCTATTTTTTGCTTCATTATATTTCCTCATAGATTATTAGATAGGACTTTCGCTCACGCATTTACCCCACCCCTAAATCCCCTCCCCATTGCATGGAGAGGGGACTTCAAGATGCGTTTTTCTCCCCCTCTCCAAGTATTGGAGAGGGGGCCGGGGG
>DAOTTO010000050.1:0-5053 GCA_034437895.1 Anaerolineae bacterium
CCCCCGGCCCCCTCTCCAATACTTGGAGAGGGGGAGAAAAACGCATCTTGAAGTCCCCTCTCCATGCAATGGGGAGGGGATTTAGGGGTGGGGTAAATGCGTGAGCGAAAGTCCTATATTCATAAAATGGTAGACAACCACCTTTTCTGGGTGGTTGTTTGTTTTTTGGTCAGATCACAGGCGGCGGGTTAAACTTCACTATCGGGGTTACTGTCTACTTGGATTTTGAAGGAGTCACGGTGAGCGCTGATCTTGAACAGGACATGAATCAGTTATGGATGCTGTTGTTTCAGATCGTTGCCGATATGGAAAAACGGCTGGCTGCCCATTATGCCGCACACGGGCTGACCCCGCAGCAGTTTTATGTCCTTAAGACCTTGACCGAACACGGCGGGACTTGCCCGATTGGAGAGATTGCCCGCGCTCATCATCTGACGAATGCGACGATGACGGGTCTCGTGAATCGCTTAGAAGCCGTCGGCTTAGTCAGCCGGGAACGCAGCGAAGTAGACCGCCGTTCTGTGATGGTCGCTCTGACAGAGGCGGGAGTTAGCCGTTTTACCGAAGTCCAGCTCGATTTACTGGCGCAGGTCAAGTTGGTACTCACTTTGTTGGATGAGGGAGGCCGCCACGATCTGATTTATTATGCTACGCGCTACATTGAAGATGTGGTCAATCGTTTCCCTGTCGCAGAAATTTAGGGTTGCGCTTTACGCCTGATAAGCCTCCCCACACCCGTTATGAATTTTTCCAGCCCACTGGATTTAATGTAGCCGTGTTGCAGATACCACGCATACGTATCGCGCAGGCTTTGCTGCATATCAACCTGGGGCTGACCGAGTTCCGCCCATGCTTTGCGGCTGTCGTAATAGACGAAGCGCCGCGCCATCCGCGCTTGTGAGGCATCAATCGGGGTCGGGATTCGCAGCCGCCGCAAAGCGCCTACCGCTGCTGTGATTCCCGGCGCGAGAAAATCCGGTGTCCGTATAAAAGGCCGCGCCACGCCCACAGTATCCGCGATCATGGCGAACCAGCCTTGATAGGGAAGGTTGGCTGTGCCGAGTAGATAACGCTCACCGCTGCGCCCATATTCCGCCGCCGCCAAGTGCCAACGCGCCACATCGCGTACATCCGTGACGGCAATCCCGCCCGATGTGACCGGAGCCAGCCATTGCAGTCGTTTAATTTGCGTAATGAAGCTGCCGGAAATCATGTTCAGGTCGCCCGGTCCCATGATGACGACAGGATTAAGCGTGACGACATCCTGACCCGCCGCAACTGCCTCGCTCACGACTTTTTCCGCCAGCACTTTGCTGTAGCCATAGGGGAAGTGGTCGGGGGGGAAATTAAATAGATCAAATTCGTGTGCGGGTTCGCCATTGTCACGCAGTCCCACCGCCGCCGCACTGCTGGTGAAGATCACACGCTGGACTCCGGCTTCCTTCGCGGCTTGCAATACGCGGCGTGTCCCTTCGACATTGGCCTCGAACATGCGCGTTTTATCGGATCGCCAATAATCGGCAATCGCGGCGACATGAAAGACCCAGTCGCATCCTTCACACGCCGCCTGTAACGCATCCAATTCCAAAATATCGCCTAACGCCGATTCGTAGGGAATGCCCTTGAGCGCATCCAATTTCGACGATTTGCGATGTAAAACGCGCACAGAATGTCCATTTTCGGTCAAAACCTTGACGATATGCGAGCCGACGAAACCCGTGCCGCCTGTGACGAGTGCTTTCATAAGTGGTTAGCCGTTGGTGATGAGCGATTAGCTGTTAGCAAAGAATGCAATGGTGATACTCCCCATGCCTCAAGGCAGGGGCTTCTGCCGTAAGTTCGCTAAAGAAAACTGAAAATATTGAACCGCAGAAAGTAGACCGACCTAAGTAAATGGAAAAAGGTTTAACCACAGAGCGCACAGAGATTTAAGTTCAAATTCTTGGTGGTTCAAAAATTTGGGAGTGGTTATATGGGTGGGGTTATAGTGCTTCCGCCGGAGCGACACATAGGTCGCTCCCTATAGTACCCTTTGCCTTAGCCACTCCCAATTATTTACCCAATCTTACTTTCTGTGGTTCAACCTTTAAGTATTTATCGGACAAAGTTGGTCTTTAACGCTTGGGCTTGAACGCACCCGCGACGAGGCTTTCATCAAAGAATTCTCCGGCTGTACCTTCGGTAGCGTAGCGATAGAGCGCCGCCTGGAAGATGCCGCCCAATGCGCCCCCAATTAAGCTAAAGAACACCAATACCAGTACCACCACCGCGATGGCGAAAACCGCTATTACGCCCGAACCTGTAACGGAGGCCAGCAGGAACAACGGCGCGCCGATCACAAACATAGCGGCGATAGACACCAAAAACATCACAAAGCCGATACCTGATGAGGCAATAAGCTGCTCGCCCCATGTCTTTTTGAGCAGGCTGCCGCTGCGCTTGATCGCATCAATCGCGCCTACGTTTTCCACAATCAGTACCGGAATCACGAGGAATGTCACCACATTCCACGCCACATTGACGATGCTGGCGAGAATCTGCGTGAGAAAATTATCCTGATTCCGCAGCGCATTCAAGATCATGCCGATAGTTGCTGAAATCGCGGCATATTCGATAATTTGCGTAAGGTGGGAACGGGCGATGTTGAAGCCATCGGCGACAGTGGGGTCTTCGCCACGCAGCCGCATCATCGCCGCACCGATCAGGGCTGTATTCGAGAAGATGATGACGGTGTACGTCACCAGATAAAACAGGAACAGAATCACAAAGCCGATCACGCTTTGTCCGCTGCTGACTTGTTCGCCGGATGCCGCTTGATCGACCAATCCTGTCGCCGCTAAGGGGATGAAGAACAAAATCGAGACAATAATCATCCCGATCATCGATAAAAATGGAAAAAGCAGCAGTTCGCGGTCAGCGCGTAAGACCTGCCAGCTCGCCTTGATAAGCTCCCAACTTCTGGAAAAACTTTCAAACATGGGGTTGAACTCCTTTGAATTGCTTTGTTGATCGTAAATTGTACCTTAAAATAGGTCTGGTTAAAGACACTACTTAACCTTACAGTTTATTAAACCCCAAAAATGTGGGGTATGTAAAGTTTATTCGTTGGCATAGTGAAGTGTTTTAAAGGAATATGTGTGAGACTGCTCAAAACAGGTTTTCGTTTGATGATTTTCAACGGCTTTTTGGTCGCGTGTACACTCGTTTTTTCTTATCGTCCCAGCACCGCGCAAACGTCGCAGTGCAGTTTAGCCGATTCGGTCAATTATCCGATTGATACCACCGTATTTTCTCTGGTGCAGGATTTCGGTGTCGCCAGCCAGCGGCATCAAGGGCGCTATCACACAGGCGAAGATTGGAGCATCGGCAGCAGCAGCCTTGCTCAACCTGTGCGGGCGGCGGCATCAGGCCGGGTGACGTATACCGCGCCGACAGGATGGGGACGCGATGGCGGCGTGATTATCATTGAGCATACTTTCCCCGATGGGACGATTGCCTACAGCCAATATGGTCACATCATGCAAACCGAATCCGTCGTATTTCCGCCACGCTATGCCTGCGTACAAGCGGGTGACATTATCGCCGTGATTGGAGATGTGCGCCCTGCGCCGCATTTGCATTTTGAGATCAGGATTAATCAGCCGGATAATCCCGGCGCAGGTTACACCCGTGAAGACCCATCCGCGCTCGGATTTCGTCGTCCAGCGCAGTTCGTCGCCAATCATCAAGCCTGGCTGAATCCGGCGCATCGCTGGCACACGCTGGTCGATACTTTTGGCCCGGCTGTCCCGCCGCTGCTCTTAGAGGATAACAGCATGATCGTCATTGACGGCGATTTACTGCGCGGAATCGGCGCGAATGGCGGGGTGGCATGGCGTGTTTCGGCAGGCGGACAAGCGGTCAATATTTCCGGCTTTCAACTGAATCCTTATATCACGCTCACGGACGGCACGATCACACGCATTGATTACACAGGCATAGCGCAAGAAAGCTATTCGCTGGATTTCACGCCGGATCGTCCGCCGCTGGAAGTGGACGACTCGCTGGTTTATCACACGTCGGATAATGCCCTTGTCGCGCTTACACCAGATCGCCGCGCTTTACTGTGGCGCTCGGAAGGAATCCCGCCGTTTAAGCAGGCGTATGTTACGCCGGATTTAATTGCGCTCGTGATGGAAGACGACACGCTTCGGCTGCTTTCCACGAATGGTGAACAAATTGATGTGGCGGATTTGCGCGACGGCGCGAGTTTTGCTACTGCGCCAGATGGGCGCTTATTGGCCTATACACAGGGCGGCCTATGGGCGATTGATTCGGCAGGAGCATGGTCAGAATATCTGCCGGATGCGCCAGCAGGTGGACGCAGCAGCGCTGTTGTGAGCTTGCCGGATGGACGGCTTTATCTGCTCGATGGGCAAAATCTGTATGCGTATGCTCAAAATCAACCCGTATGGCAGGCGCGGCTGCCGCTCGATATTACTGGACGGGCGGAAATGACCTATCTCAATGGCGCGTTGCTGATCGTCAGTAGCGGGGGACAGATTGTCGTCGCAGGCGAAAACGGTGGCTTCTGCGGTTTCACACGCATTTATGGGGATGACCGCGCTAATCTCTGGTATAACGTCGGCAATGATGGGACGCTGCGTGTGGCTGTGGGCAATCAATACCTCGGCCTCGATTGGGCGCGTTTCGCTGGAAGCTGTCTTTAATAATTACAATTTCTATCGATACTCCTGTGTTTAAGCTAGGTTTGTGCTATAATTCACACAAGAAATCTCAAATTATCCTAAAAGATTTGGATTCTTGCTGCTAAATGACTGACAATAAATTATAATTTGATAAGGATAAAGACAATCCAAAATACGCTCACTATTTTTAGATAAAGTAGCATGACTCAAGAAACCTTCTCAGTCCAACTGCATACCATTCTCGTGACGGATGATGACTTTTACAGCCGTGAGGCGCTCAGTAAATTGATGCGTGGCGACGGCTATCAAGTTATCGAAGCCGAAAATGGCTTGCAAGCCCTCGCATTATGTCAATCTGAGGTTTG
>DAOTTO010000051.1:0-7215 GCA_034437895.1 Anaerolineae bacterium
ACAGCTCCCAATATGGAGTTGATGTTAGCGGAGAAAAAAGCGGCTGAAGCACAAAAACAAGCCGCCATCCCTAAAGCAATTTTGGGTGATGCCCCAACGCTTTCTGAAGCTAAAAGACCGAAAGCAAAGAAAGGCGGCAGCCGCGTTTTACGATTACTGCTTTTAATCATACTTTTGGGCGCGGTAGGCACTGGAACATTCGTCTTTATCAACCGCGATACAGAAAATTCAGCGGCATCACCGACCAATACACAGTCGAGTATTGTTCGTGCCACTAACGCACCCGCGACGGATGCAACCCCCGATCAGGCTGAACCGAGCGCGACAACGGCCTCCTCGTCTTCTTTGGCTGTTCTGCCAGAAGGCGGCGAGGTAGTTTCAATTTTTTATAATTTTGAGGCCTTTGCTTTTCGGAATGATGGGGAGTCCGGGCTGGATGTGAGCCAATTACTTATTGGGGTGGACGGCGCGGATAGCTATCGCGGTAGCAGCGTTACGGGCGGCAGCTTGCCACCGGGGGAATGTCTTGTGATTACGCGCAGCGGACAGACCACCCCGCCAGAAGATTGGAATTGTGGCGACCCCTACAGCCCCAGTACTATTGACGATCCCTTTTGGCGCACAACCGCCGGAAGCAATTTTGAAGTGCGGGCTGAAGATGCTATTTTAGTCACTTGCCAGACGATTAATCGCGGTTCAGACGAGACTTGCGAACTAACATGGCCCTTCGTCATCGAGTCCGGCGGGTAGAGCTGACCTATGATTGGCCTACGTTTTGCAAACGGTTGACCCTAAGCCACTCCCAATTGGGCAACATCTGTGTAAAATGGAATAGATTAGTATGTAGGGACAACAACGATGCCCCTACTTTAAATTCGTCATACTAGCTTTGGGCGATGTAATTTTATGAAGCGCATGACAAAGACTCTCTTTAGCTTTTTCATTTTTATGAGTTTGCTGGCCTTAGCTTGTAATTTGAACAGCAGCACCACCGCACCGCCGACACTCGTCCCGAATGTCCCGGCAATTACACCACGCCCGACACTTGGTTATGCTACGCCCTCTAATGAAGAACTGCCGCAAGTGACACCCGGCGCACAAGCCCGAATCGAGGCCGAGCTGTATAACTTGCTCGAACAAGTGGATGCGGATCGGCTGATTATGCACATTGACGCGCTGCAAGGTTTTTATACGCGCCACGCCAATTCGTCCCAAACCGATCCAAATCGTGGCGTGGGCGCAGCGTATGCTTACATCATGAGCCAGTTTGAAACAATCCGCGCCCAATCGCCAACGAATTTCACGAGCTTCCCACAGGAATTTACATCAGAGTACAACGGCATTCGAGCAATTAACCGTAATGCCATTGCCTACATTCAAGGTACAGAAGAGGGTGCAGGCGTAATTGTCATCGGCGCTCATTACGACAGCCGGACATGGGATTTAAATGATGCGACAGGCTTTGCGCCCGGTGCAGATGATAACGGGTCGGGGGTGGCGGCGGTGATTGAACTAGCGCGTATCCTCAGCCAACGTCCTCAGCGCACAAGTATTGTCTTTGCGCTGTTTTGCGCCGAAGAAGTGGGTCGTCAGGGCAGCCGTACCTTTGTGCGCGATTATTTGCAACCGCTCAATATCCCTGTTGTGGGTATGATTAACTTGGATACTATCGGCAGCCACGACGCGCCGGATGGCAGTGTGAATGACTTCGATATTCGCTTATTTTCTGACGACGATAACACGAATCAATCGCTGGCGCGGCATTTCGCCCGAACCATTCGCTTTATCGGCGAGAATCAAGGGCTTGGGCTGAATATCGACATTAAAGCGGCAGGGGATCGTGAAGGGCGTTACGGCGATCATGACTCCTTTACTGAAGTTGGCTATCCAGCGGTACGCTTTATCGAGGCGGTGGAAGATACGCCGCATCGGGAGGGTGCGGATACGATTGAATTCATCGAGCCAGCCTATCTCGTCCGCACGACGCAAACCGTTTTAGCCATTGTCGTTTCTCTTTCCGAAGGGCCACGCCCGCCGCGTGATATTGTGCTGCGTGAGTCCGGCGCTGCCGCCGATGGCAGGATGACGTATAACTTGGTCTGGAATCATGTGCCGGATGCGGCAGGGTATATTGTGACGCTGCGGCCTCCGGGATCGCTAGTGTATACGCAGCAGTTTTCCGTCATTGATAACGAATCTGGCGCGTGGGAGCGTTACGGTGAATATGAGGGGATCGCTATCGCCGCTGTTGATTCTAATGGGATGATCGGTCCGCTTTCGGCGGAATATCGTGTAAATATCCGCTAGACGGCTGTTTATAATCTCGATCAGAGCTTAATTTCTGCTACAATCGGAATAAGGTGGTTAGTTTGCGCCCATTTCTGATAAATACGATGATGTGATGAGTTACTGCGATGACGAATGAAGTAGAAACGATTTCAGCAGAGGAAGCGCGTGCCCTCTTAACCGCCGCCATTCGTGAGCGTTTAGGCCAGGATTGGGACGATGAGCAGGATGGTTGGGTTAAGGTCACGGGGCATGATTATATGGTGCGCCTGACGAAAGGTCGCAAAAATGTTGATTTTTATGTCGATCTTTTGGGCAACGTGACCATCGAAGAAAAGGAAATCAATTCGGCTCAGGATGGCGGAAGGTTGATTGCTTGGATGCTGCTCCTTGCTTCTGTGTTGATCGCGCTGGCAATGGCGCGGCTGGCAGGGTATTTATAGTATTCATCGCTGCGTATATCGACTAACCTTCGATAAAGAATTGCAAAGAAACAGGATATTTCTTGGGGGGGAGGCACGCCTCGCCCTTACAAAAACAGTTCTAATTTGGCTATCCGTATCCCCTTGTATTTTTAGAATGGATTTTTTGCTGCTATGACCGCGCCTATCTTAACCGACATCATTATTCGTAAAGCTGCTGCTGCCGATACCAACGCGATTGCTGACTTTATTACGCCGTTTGTGGAGCAAGGAAAGCTGCTGCCGCGCACATTTGATGAATTAAAAGAATTGGTCAACAATCTTTATATAGCCGAGATTGATGGGAAGATTGTCGGTTGTGCGGCGCTGGAAATTTACTCATGGAAGCTGGCGGAAGTGCGGAGTTTGGCCGTCGCGCCAGAAACGCAAGGACTCGGCATCGGTAGAAAATTGGTGGCGGCTTGTGTGGAACATGCCCGCAAAGAAAATATCCTCGAAGTCATGGCGATTACATCTTCGGAAGAATTTTTTAAGGCTTGCGGCTTTGATTTTACGCTGCCTGGCGAGAAAAAAGCCCTTTTTTATCAAACCCGTGATAGTTGATATAATCCTAATAACACGTTTATAACCCGCCTACAACATCCGCATTGTGAGGTTTTCGCGTATATTAACCGTAGCGCCTGCTGTTTTCATTACATCATAGGGGGAAAATTATGAATGAACCGGGTTTTCTAGGTACCGGAGCCACACTGAGCCGTGATTTAACACTAGTTGCGTATATCTTGTTACTTGTCCCTTCCATGTTGATCGGTTATGTATTTGCTAGGCGAAAGATGTTTGTTCCTCATCACAAATTTATGATGACGGGGATTATGATCTTCAATTGGGTGCTGATTACGCTCGTGATGTTTATTTCTTATCGGGATTATGTCGCGCCTAACGTTCCCGAAAGGCTGAATGAAACTTTTAACTTATTGCCCACGCTGCATCTTATCACAGGCGCTGCTTCCCAGTTGTTGGCAACCTATCTCGTCTTCCGCATGTGGTTCGAGAAAGTTTTGCCGCAGTGGATTATGGTCAAAAATATCAAGCGCTACATGCGAATTACCTTAGTGCTGTGGCTGACAACGGCACTTTTAGGCGGGTTCATTTACTTGGTTTGGTATGTGCAACCAGCCAACGCCAGCGAGTCGCAAGTTGCGCCTGTTTCTACCGAAGAGGCGATTTCCCCCGAAGTGACGAATGCTGACGTAACACCGGAATCGACAGAAACAGAGATGATGCCGGTTGAGACTGAAGAAATGGATGAACCCGCCGAAACTGACGAGCCGGTTGAGACTGAAGAGGCTGACGAACCCGCCGAAACTGAAGAAGCCGACGAGCCGGTTGAGACTGAAGAAGCCGATAAACCTCTATCTACCGAAGAGGCAACAGCCACGCCGCGCCCAACCCGTACCCCGCGCCCTTGATACACACCTAATCGGCTTAATTTAACAAAACAGAGGCGCAACAATGCCTCTGTTTTTATTTCAAAAACCAATGAGATAAATTGTTTAGGACAAGTTGTTTGTATTCCACACATCTATGTTAGAATAGGGCTATTGACCGTAACATACAGGTGCGGGTGTCATCGTGAGCGACTTCAGACCTGATATCTGGCGACTCCAAGCACAACTAAATACACAGGGATTGGTGGATGCGCTGGCGAATGAAGATGCAGGCATCCGTAAACGCGCAGCGGCGGCGCTGCGAGCATTGGGCGCAACCAATACCATTCCCGATCTAAAAGCTGTTTTAGATCAAGAAGGTGATCCGGAAACTCGCGCTCATATTGTCGCGGCATTGGAAGCCCTCCAGCAAGAGTTGGAGCGTCAGCAGAATAAAACCGGAGATACCTCAGAAGAGCCGGTTGTCGCTTCCGAGGTCGAGCGCTGGATTGCCCAACTGAACAGCGATAAGTCCGAACAAGTCATCAAGGCGGCAAAAGCCCTCGGTGAGTTAAATGACAAATTGGCTGTCGCACCAATGATTGTCCTGTTTAATAATCCTAATTTGCCGATTAAAGTGCGTTTGGCGGTGGCGGAAGCCCTCATTAATTTGGAGAGCGCTCCGGTGGAAGTGGCGCTGTTGGGTGCGCTGCGGAGTGGGGATTGGCGGGTGCGGCGTAATGGCGCGGCTATCTTAGGTCAGCTCCGCGCTGATTGGGCGATTGAGCCGTTGAGCAATGCCTTGCGTGATGAAAATGAAACTGTGCGTAAAACTGCTTTTGCCGCGCTTAAGCATATTGGCTCCCCAGAAGCCTTAAAAGCACTGCAAGCCGCCCCAAAAAGTTTACCGCCTAAACCTGCGCCCTCTCCGTCTGCGCCACAAAGCGGCCTTCGAGCCAGAGTGCAAACCGATGTACCGCAGAATGCTGCTTCTCCTGATGAAGAAGGCGGCGAAGGGCTTTCTAACGAAGATACACAGAAGATCAGTTGGCCTCGGCGCGGCAACGATACCAATAATCCTATGCTTGCCCCCACCCGTCCATTGAATCCTAATGTCTTGGATGAAGCACGGGCGCGGTTTGAAAAACTCAAAAAAGATAAGAAAAATGACGACTCGAAATAATCCGTAATGCCTATGCTGCTATTGCGAATCACCCAGAGTTGCTATACTTAAGCCGTATTTCAACGAAGGGCGGTGGTTATGCGTAAAAGGGCATTTTGGTGGGCGCTTCTGTTTGGGCTGGCGTGCCTTTCTGTGAATGGGGTGCTGGCGCAATATGGAGTTCGCTTGCTCATTACCAACGAGTTCGCCAATGTGCGCGTTCTACCTGCACTGGGTGCGGATGTGCGCGGCAGCGTCCCCGCCGGGTATGTTTTTGATATTGTGACCGGACGCAGCGCGGATGGCGAATGGTTTCGTGTCGATTTTAACGGGGATGAGGGCTGGGTCAATATTACCACGCTGACCATTATCGAAGGCGATGTTAATGCGCTGCCTGTCGCGGATCCGCGTACTATTCCGTATGGCGGTTTTGAAGCGCCGCGTGCGGGCTTATCCGCCGCGACGAGCGCCACAGTCGGACGCTTGTTGGACTTTTTACGGGTGCGGGCTGGGCCGAGTACCGCTTATCCGGTTCTGGCGAATGCCCCGCGTAATGCGGTTGTGCCTATTTTGGGGCGCACCGTTGGCAATAATTGGATTCAGATCAATTTTGAAGGCACACTCGGCTGGGTATCGACGCGTTATGTCGAAATCCAGAACAGCGCGACTCTGCTCGGCGTACCTATAGATGGCATTGTCGCGGATTCACTGCCGATTTCGCAGCCTGTGGCGGAAGATTATTTCGCCACGCTGCGCTTAATGCTGGCGCGGGTGGATTTAGCCCAGCCTTCGCTCGATTCGATCCGTGCCTCGTGGACGGACTCGGCCTTAACGGGACGCGCTAGCTGCCAGCCGTACCCCGCGCAGCCCAGCGATTACAACATCCCTACTGAACTACTTGCGGCCTACTTTAATACGCTCGATCCGCTGCAACGTCTTTTCAATGACGCGATGTTTAACCTGCGGCGGGCGATTGATCTCTTTATCGAGACATGCAACCAAGCCGGAACAGTGAATCCGGTTGGGCAGGCCACCGTCATCGGCGCTTTAGAGATTGTCGCGTTGGTAGACAGCCAGTTTGCCGATTTGCGTGGACAGTTGTTGGCGCTTATCCCGCCGGAACTTGAGCCGGGTGAAGGGGAATGTTTGTTTACGTATCAGTCACAAGCGGCTATTTTGCCAGTGATCTTCCCTAGCCAGCTTGTAGGCGATTATTTCTCGCCGGATCGTATTGCGACGGGCTATTGTATCGATTTGTTTGAGGGGCAATCCGTCCTTATCGAGACGCTGCAAAATTTCCCTAGCAATATCACCCATCTGATTGTCTTTACACCGCTGGATAACCCGACTAATTTTGTCACCGTCGGGCGTGGCTCAGAAGGCACACCGCTGCTCTCGGTTGGCCCCATTCGCATCCCACGCACAGGACGTTATCTGGTGATCTTGAGTAACGTCGCCCAGCCGAACGCACCCATCAATGGCGAATTCGCCCTCTTGATTACGATTCTCAATCCGGGTTCGGCGCTCACAAATTTCCTCACGATAGACCCTGTAACCGGACGCATCGTCGCTGTTACGCCGCAGCCGCCGGTTGTACCCGTAACGACTGGAATACCCATTGTCGGCACACCGGGGACAGCCGTACCGGGCGGTGTCGTGGTCATCACCGTAACACCTCCTCCGTGATTTGAAGCAATCACTGACGTTACGCACATCACTTTTTGGAAACGCTGGCAGGTCAAAACTGCCAGTTAAAGTTTTGTGTTAAAGGTCTTGCAACTGCTTATACTCTTTAATAACATTAGGACTTTCGCTCACGCATTTACCCCACCCCTAAATCCCCTCCCCATTGCATGGAGAGGGGACTTCAAGATGCGTTTTTCTCCCCCTCTCCAAGTATTGGAGAGGGGGCCGGGGG
>DAOTTO010000052.1:0-1862 GCA_034437895.1 Anaerolineae bacterium
ATGATGTCCTCATCCCCCGACCCCTTCTCCATTGCATGGCGAAGGGGAGAAAAACGGTTCACAATGGTGCTTTAAGTCCCCTCCCCACTTCGTAGAGAGGGGATTTAGGGGTGGGGATAAAATGAAAACACTGTCCGAAACTCAGGTTAAATTAGGGTATTGCCACACGCCCAATTTGTTTCCCTTATCGTAGCCTAAAAATTTCTCGCTCCCAAAGCAATCTAACGTCATCTCTCAAAACAAATTTGAAATCTGATTTTAAGCTCTAAAACGTTTAATTTGTTATATGATGTTTTAAACAGCACGGTAATGGACTAACGACGTACAATGAGGGTATTTTAAAGTGAAATCATCATGGCTTCTGAAACTAGGATTTTTCGGCGCGTCACTGCTGCTAGTAGCGTTTGGATTCGGACTCGGCACGGCATTTTCCCCCGCATCACAAGTCACCGCGCAGGATACAACGGCTGTGCTGACCGAGATTGAACAAATTTATGCCGACCTCTATGCCAGCGTCAGTCCATCGGTGGTTTCCATCGAAGTCGAGGAACGGGGCGTAGGCGAAAACGAATTTTACCCTTTCAGCGGGGGTTCGGGCTTCATCTATGATACCGATGGTCACATCATCACCAATTTCCATGTCGTGCAGGGGGGTGATCGCATCGCGGTGAACTTCTTTGACGGCACAATCGTTGAAGCGGAGCTTATTGGTGGCGATGTTGATGCTGATCTGGCGGTCTTGAAGGTCAATCTTCCCGAAGATCAACTTCAGCCTGTGGCATTTGGCGACCCGGATACGCTCGTCATTGGGCAAACCGCACTGGCGATTGGCAGTCCGTTTGGCGAAAACTGGACGTTGACGGCAGGCATCATCAGCGCACTTGACCGCACAATTGATGGCCTCGGTGATTATCAAATTGGCGCGGTCATCCAAACCGACGCAGCCATTAACCCCGGCAACAGCGGCGGCCCGTTATTTAACATTCATGGCGAAATGCTGGGCGTAAATTCGCAAATTATCAGTGACCGCCGTGCTAATTCTGGCGTGGGCTTCGCTGTCCCGTCGGATTTAGTGCAGCGCGTGGCGCAGGATTTGATCGAAAAAGGCACAGTCGATTATGCTTATTTGGGCATCAATGGCGAGGAAGTGAACCTCTCGTGGATTGAAAATTATAATCTGCCCAATGACTTGCGCGGTTTGGTCATCACCGGAACGACCAATGGTGGGCCGGCGGAGGATGGTGGCCTGCTTAACTTGACGGATAATGCCATCGATATCGTGACGGCCATTAACGGCGAGCCAGTCTATTCACTCGGCACTTTAATCGGTTATCTCGCCAGCGAAACCTTCCCCGGTGATCAAATCACGCTGACGGTGTGGCGCGATGGACAGTTGATTGATGTGGATGTGGTACTCGGTTCACGGCGCTAAAGCAGAAGTTTTGAGCCGCTATTAAATACTTAGAAGTTACGCAGTTCACAGTGATTAGTTTTTAGCCAAAGCAAAAGGTAAGGGAAAAATCTTTGTCCTTACTAAAAACTAGGCGCTAACACCTTTTGCCAGAAAGCTCGGTCAACTGCGTAAGTCCTAAAACTCTTGAAGTGGCTTGCCCTACTTAGGGAGGCAGAACGCGCTGCCTCCCTAAAAAAATCTATGTGTTCCTCGTTAGAAAGATTTGGCCGTTCAAATACGGCGCTTTATCCTGTAAATAAGGCATCTTGCATAAATAGTGAGTCCATTACGTTTAGGACTTTCGCTCACGCATTTACCCCACCCCTAAATCCCCTCCCCATTGCATGGAGAGGGGACTTCAAGATGCGTTTTTCTCCCCCTCTCCAAGTATTGGAGAGGGGGCCGGGGG
>DAOTTO010000053.1:0-1939 GCA_034437895.1 Anaerolineae bacterium
CCCCGGCCCCCTCTCCAATACTTGGAGAGGGGGAGAAAAACGCATCTTGAAGTCCCCTCTCCATGCAATGGGGAGGGGATTTAGGGGTGGGGTAAATGCGTGAGCGAAAGTCCTAAAAATATAAAAGACACACTGGGTTAATTATGCCAGTGTGTCTTTTTTCAATAAAAACTTCAAATTTTTGTAATTGGTAAAATGGAGCAAGCTTACCCCCAAAAGGGGTGGGCGGCGATGTTGCGAGCAGTGCGCCGCCCCGTGTACAACGAATCTGTTCTTGGGGAGAACGGAGGATATTTGTAAAGTGAGTTGGGCTTAGAACGCACCCTTGCCTTTAAGCAGCGCGGGGACGGTTCTAAACAGGATTTGCAGATCAAGCAAGAAGCTGTAGTTCTGGATGTAGTACAAATCCTGATCGGTGTTCAGGTGGCACGGCTTATCGCTGCGCCCATTGACCTGCCACCAACCAGTAATGCCCTGCGGCACAGCGAAGCGTTGACGCTGCCAAGGTTGATATTCTTCCACCAACCAAGGGAGTTCTGGGCGCGGCCCCACGAGGCTCATATCGCCCAAAATCACATTGATGAATTGTGGCAGCTCATCCAAGCTGGTCTTACGTAGGATGCGCCCCATGCGGGTGACACGCGGGTCATTGCGATGCTTATGAATGGTGTTGCCATCAATATCGGTGACGTTAAGCTGGGCTTGCAGCGCTTCGGCATTAACGACCATCGAACGGAATTTGTACATTTTAAAGAGCTTGCCGTTTTCGCCCACGCGGGTTTGTTTGAAGAAAACGGGGCCATCACTGTCCATTCTAATGGCGAGTGCAATCGCACCCAGAACGGGCAGGATTAGGAGCATAAGAACGGATGAAACAACGACATCAAAGGCACGTTTGACCATGCGCTGCTGTGGCGTAAGTGCCGTATCCCGCAGGTTGATAAGTGGCAGACCGCCCAAATCAGCGACAGTAGCGCGATAGAGCGCAAGGCTCAGGTAGCTCGGTACAACACGTACCTGTACCGGCAGCGATTGCAAGTCCATCACGATTTGATTCAATTTGTCATAAGAGCGATGGGGCAGGGCGACGACGACTTCTTCAATGCCATTCTGCTCCACAATCCGGCGCGTTTCGCTCAGATTACCCACAACAGGTAAATCACCATAAACGCCGCGTTTTTCGTCATCCAAAAACCCGAAAATTTCCATGTTAGAGGTAGAAGGGCGGATAATATCCACCACCTGCTTGCCAAGTTCATTTGCGCCGATAATCAACAATTTTTGCGGCGCAGCGGCGCGGTTCTTCGGGATGACATAGCGCGACACGCGGGAAGCAACGCGCCAACCGATGAGCAGCATAGCATCAATTACAAAGAAGGAAACCGTAAAACTGCGCGGGAGCAGCATATCACTCAGATACAAAGTTCCCAGCAAAATCAGCGTGGAAAGCCCAACCGCGATAAAAACTTTGCGATCTTCTTCCATGCCTTCATGAGTGCGGTTCGGGTCATAAATGGAAAGAAGGAAAAAATTAACCGTCCATACTAATGCCGCAAACGCGAAGACGATGCCTGGTGTACGAGTCGCCCCTTCAGCGGCATAAAAATCTAGGACTCCCCCCGCCAGTAGCAGTGCAAACTGGGTGAGGGTTATATCGACAAGATACGATACTAAGGCATAATTCGGGCCACGACGGTGTGCCGGATAGGTAAAGGCTTTTTGATGAACACGTTCTTGATGAAGAGGTGCTGCTTTCTTTTCTGCTTGCATGTCTTATTCTCCCCTGAATAAAGACTTTCTCACATTGGTGTGAATTCTCTCGCAACGAATTCACATGACACGAAAGTCAGAATAGCATACCTTTGCTCAGTAACGACCTCCCCCTCGGCAAAAAAGGGAGTAAAGTACCGATAATTTACGTGATTCATGGAATATTTAC
>DAOTTO010000054.1:0-2078 GCA_034437895.1 Anaerolineae bacterium
CCCCCGGCCCCCTCTCCAAGTATTGGAGAGGGGGAGAAAAACGCATCTTGAAGTCCCCTCTCCATGCAATGGGGAGGGGATTTAGGGGTGGGGTAAATGCGTGAGCGAAAGTCCTAATAATAAAGAGCTGTCAGTATAGCGGGCAAGCCATCAAAGGAATTCAACACGGTTTATCATCTCGTCAGATTCGTAAACGCCGTGCATCAATTCCAAAAAACGCACCCAATCGCCAATGGTATGGATTTCCGCAATACCATACACGATTCCGGCGTGTTGGCTGCCAGCCGCCGCCAATGCCAAGAAGTCATCATCCAGTGTGCAGAGGACATAGCCCATATCAGCAGCACGTTTGAGATGATTTTCATCACTATCGCCTAAAGCATTGAGATCACGCGCCGTCACAACCTCAATCCCCAATCGGCGGACTTGCCTAGCAATTACAAGCGGCATTTGTTCGTCAAGGTAAAAGCGAAGGGGGTTGTCTGGCAAGGATTTGCTCCTTTAATATATCGGCGCGGGCGCGGCGGTCACGAATGCTGCTATCAATTTCCGCTTTGTGGTCGTAGTAATACGCCAGTGCCGCGTAAACCTGTGATAGTGTTAGCTCGTACCATTCTGCGATTCCGTCCGCTTCCTGCCCATGAAATACCTTTGCAGTGGCAATATCCATCACTGTTATCCCTGTCCCGACGATGATGGGTCGTCCGCCGCGTATATTGGGATCGGATACAATCGCTTCAATCGGCAAAACAAGCACACTATTTCCCATAAACTTTGCCTTCATGACTGAATTTCACTTTATGTCTTCTATTATAGTCCATTCTCCCATCGGAGTGCTGAATGGACATGCGCGGATCGCTGCAAAATAGGCTGAGTCAGGTTACGATGGACGAATATTTTAATTTCTTTGCTTTCTTCATCGCGTTATTATAGAAAGTTTTCCACATGCAATCGCAAACTGATGTTGACTCGCGCCGCGATCCGATGGCGGCGATGCGTTTTCGTGATTTCCGTCTGCTCATTATCGGGCGTTTCGTCGCGCAGATCGGCGAGATGATGGTCAGCGTGGGCGTGGGATGGGAGCTTTATGAGCGCACCAGTGATCCCTTCGCGTTGGGTCTGGTCGGGCTGGCGCAGATCGTCCCGGTGATTTTGTTCTCGCTCCCCGGCGGCTACATCGCAGATCGCTATAACCGCAAATGGGTGACGCTGATCTCACAGGTCGTGTTGATGGTCTGTTCACTCGCGCTGCTGGTGCTTTCGGTCAACAAAGGCAGTCTGCTGCTGCTCTATACCATTCTGGCGGTAATCGGCACGGCACGCGCCTTCAATAATCCGGCGGAAGGAGCGCTCACGCCGCAGACGGTGCCGCCGGAGCAGTATATGAACGCCGTGACGTGGAGTACGTCTGTTTGGCAGCTTTCAGCCATTTTGGGGCCAGCGGTGGCGGGTCTGGTCATCGCCATAACGGGAACCGCCGCGATGGTCTATCTTGTAAATATCGTTGCGGGCGGCGTTCTGGTCTTCATGCTGCTGCTGATTCGGGCGAAACAGACCAGCTTCATCACGCCGGAAGAGCCGCCGCTGCAATCACTGCGTGAAGGAATCCGTTTTGTGAGTAAGGCGCAGATCATCCTCGCCTCGATTTCGCTGGATATGTTCGCCGTGCTGCTGGGCGGCGCGACCTTCCTGCTGCCGATTTTCGCCAAAGATATTTTGCATGTGGGCGCGACGGGTTTGGGCATCTTGCGGGCTGCGCCGTCGGTGGGGGCGCTGCTAATGGCGACCACCATCGCACGGCGGCCTCCGTTTCGTTATGCCGGACAAACGCTGCTGTTTGCCGTCGCTGGCTTCGGATTAGCGACCATTATTTTCGGCCTCTCGACCTCATTCTGGCTGTCGCTGGCGATGCTGTTTACGCTCGGCGCACTCGATAATATCAGCGTCGTGATTCGCCACACGCTCATTATGACCTACACGCCGGATGAGATGCGCGGGCGGGTGGGCGCGGTCAACAGTGTGTTTATCGGCGCATCCAACGAACTCGGCGGCTTCGAGTCGGGTGTGGCGGCGGCCTT
>DAOTTO010000055.1:0-20649 GCA_034437895.1 Anaerolineae bacterium
GCCGCCCCCTTGCCCGTGCGCTCAAATTGATTGATGTCGCTGGCAAGCAACACCGCCTCGCGCAAGTGCTTCACCGCCGACACATGCGTCCGCCGCCCGTTCCAATAGCATCCACCGCCGCGCATCGCATAAACGGTTTCGTTTAAAGCTGGGAAGTGCGCCACACCCACAAGCGGCTTTTGATCTTCGACCAGCGCCAGCAGCACCCCGTATAATGGGACACCCTGCACAAATGATTTCGTGCCGTCGATGGGGTCAATAATCCACGTCAATTGAGAAGCGCCAGGCTGCTCCCCAAATTCTTCGCCGATTACGCCATGATCGGGAAACGCCTGACCGATTAAAGCCCGTAATTTGCGCTCGGCTTCCTTATCAGCAATCGTCACGGGAGAATTATCGCTTTTACGTTCAACTGTCGGCTGAGTCTGAAAATAGCCTAACGTAATCCGTCCCGCCTGCCATGCGGCATCCAGCGCAAATTCGAGATAGGGCGCAAGGTTCATTCCGTCATCTCCGCCAACTCAAAAAATGGCTGATGTTTCATCGTCTCCGGGATAGGCAAGCCCAACAGCTTACACAACGTCGGCGCGACTTGAAGCTGCGAAATAGTCTTGCGCGTATCGCCCTCACCGCCGTCCGGTTGAATCACATACATCGGGACGCGGCGCACATCATCGCCTGTGCCGCCGTGTGCGCCGTCATTGTTCATGCCGTGATCGGCAGTGATGAGGACGACATAGCCCATCTGCATTACCGTCGGCAGCAAATAGGCCATAATTTGATCTTGAACGATGGCATTTTTGCGATATTCAGCCGTATCTGCACCGTGTTTTTCACCGAGATAATCCATCCCCATTGGGTGAATCAGCAGATAATCTGGAAAAAATTTAGTCAGCAGAGTCGCGCCCGCCGCGAATACTTCTAAATCGGGCATCGCATCCGCCATATAAAAGCGCCCATGCTGAATCGCCAGCGACTCATCGTCGATTTCGCGGTGCAGCACGGGGTCATACGGAGTGACGTTGTAAAGTTCGGAATACCATGAATAAGCGGATGCCGCTGTGACTTTGCCCGCTTTTTGTGCCATCTCAAAGATATTCGGCATGATCGAGCGGCGCGTAATCGCATTATTGGTGATGCCATGTATGCTGGAAGGTACACCTGTATGCAGCGTTTCATAAAGCGGACGCGACATCGTGGGCAGTTCCGCCAGAACGCTGTAACGGGTAGCAATGCGCGTTTCTACCAAATGTTCAAGATAGCCCATTTGTTGGGCGGCAGTATCATCACGCAAAGCATCGCAGACGATCATCATCACTTTAGGCATCGACAAAATCCTTCATCAACCCACGTAGGCAAAAAATTATATTCGGGATTTTACCGTGTAAGGCGGTTTCTTGTCAGCACAAACTCGCATTGCATTTAGCGGGTTAAATCCCGAACAGGCTCAATTTCAAATGAGAGAGCAATCGCGCTGCGTATGCTGTTGGCAACTAGGCAGCCCCGTTCCGCCACTGTAACTAATTTTTCCAGTGAATCGCCGTCTTCATAATCCGCAGTGATTTTGAGTTTGATAGCGCTGAAACGCGTGGGATTTTCCGCTTTGGTACCCACGACATCGACATGAATATTTTCAATCGGGGCTTGCCGAGTACGCACCGCCGCTAATAAATTGCTCATGAAACAGCCGCCGAGCGCCATTAAAAACAGCTCACCGCCCATCGCACCCAAATCTGTGCCATCGCTTTGTGTCGGGCGATCAATCAAGACCGTATGCTGACGGGCATGGCCTTCTGTCGTCGTCGGGCTTTGTTGAATCATCTGGACAGTGATTTCAGCACTCATGAGATTTACTCCTGTTTATTTGTTGATTTTACATTCAGACGCAGTGTAACGCCCATTTCTTGCGACAACATAAATTCAGGGTAAATCTTCCAGCCTGACCAAACCACGTTTGAGCGCATACACCATCACTTGGGTGCGATCTCGCAACATCAATTTATCGAGGACGCTGGCGATATGTGTCCGAACAGTCGCCTCGCTCACGCTGAGTAGATCGGCAATTTCGGGATTATTGTGTCCCCGCGCCATAATATCGAAGACATCACGCTCACGGGCAGTCAGCGTTTCCAGCGGGTCTTGATCGCGGGCGTGCTGCATGACCACCTGCGCGGCGGCTGGATCAAGCGCGGTTAAGCCCTGCGCTACACGCTCAATCGCTTGCATCAAATCCGTCGCACGGCTGGCCTTTAAGATGTAGCCATGTGCGCCAGCCTGAAGCGCCTGTTTGACCAGTTGATCTTCCAGCGAAGAAGTCAGCACTAGGACTCGGCTGTTCAAGCGCAAGCCTTGAATCCGCTGAATCACTTCGATGCCGTTCATGACGGGCATCAATAAATCGAGCAGGATGACATCGGGCTGCATTTGCTGCGCCATTTGAATGCCCATCGCGCCATCGGGAGCTTCGCCAATGACTTCAATGCCGGGCTGCGCTTCCAACAGCAAACGCAGCCCTTGGCGGACAACAGCGTGATCGTCCACAATCAAAATGCGAATAGGCATCATGGTTGCGCCATCCTTTCCAAAGGCAGAATCATCTGCACGGTTGTGCCGCGTCCAGCATCACTTTCTATCGTTAAATGCCCACCAACGGCGCGGGCACGTTCTTGCATCGTGTTCAAGCCAAATTTTCCGTTCCCCGCTGTTACAGGCACAAGAAATCCCCTGCCGCTATCGCTTACGCTGAAAGTAATCTGTTTTTGTCCTTCCACCAACGACACATGGACGGACTCCGCCTGAGCATGTTTCGCAACATTGTTCAACGCTTCTTGCGTCACGCGATAAATCGTATCCTCGACTGCCGAAGGAATGTGTCGTCCGCTTAGCATCAGCGAGCATTCTACTGGAATGTGATGCGTGATTTGCCATTCATGGCAAAGGGTATGCAGCGCATCGGAAAGGCCACGTTGAATCAAATTGGTCGGGCGCAGTTCCACGAGTAAAGCGCGTAAATCGAGCAAGGTCTGCTCCGCCAATGACGCGATGATCCGCGCCTGTTGAATCCCTTTCTCCTGATTCGTTTGAATCATCTCTGGCAGTGTGGAAGTGCTGACCGAAAGACTAAATAAACGCTGGGCAATAGCATCATGCAAATCACGCGAGAGGCGCACACGCTCGGATTGAATCGCCGCTTGCTCGGCCTGCTGCGCTAAGTCCGCGTTACGCTGCGCCAGATCGCGTAAGGCATAAATATTTTGCTCTAAGGCATCCGCCATATCGTCGAATTGACGCGCCAACTTGCCGACATCATCCTGAGATTTGTCTTGAACACGCTCATCCAGCGCCCCTCCAGCAAAGCTACGGCTGATTTGGGCGATTTTGGAGAGACGGCGCGTTTGTGGACGCGCCAGCAGCAGCGCCAAAACCAACGCAACGGGGACAGAAAGCACTGCCATCGCCCCACCGACGACACCCATAAATGAGGCTGTGCCATAAATGACCGTCTCATCCAAAAACAAGGCTGGTTCAACGCTAGGCGGCCCACGCCGCATGATGACCCGCTGCCCCTCAATCATCGGAGCAACGATTTCCGCCCAGCGTTCTCCATTATTATTAAAAAAACGCTCGCCAATTTTGAGATTCAGCAGTTCCGGCGCACAATCCGTAAGATTTTTTCCGGCACGGCAGGCCGTATCTCCCTGCGAATGCAGGATGTGATTATCCTCCGATACCACTAGGCTAAACCCCGCCGGCCAGCCAATTCCTTCTGGATTAGGTTGTCCATCCGGTGCGCCGAATAACCAGCCTGTTCCAGCCTCCATCGCCAAGGTGCGATAATCCGAGGCCGAGAGATTTTGCAGAGAGCCGACGAAAAAAAGCGCCAGCACCAACACGGCAATAATGCTCGTCAAAGTGGCGACGAGAATATGGCTAAAAACCATACGAACTGTCAGCGAACCCAAAAGACGATTAAACAAACGCTTCATAAAAACCTCAAACCTGACAATTGGGCGTAGCGTTCTACGCCCCTACAATGACCCAACGTTCTATGCAGATTTTATCCGCCCGTAATGGCAAATCTGAGCAGCAAATTATTCAGCGTCGGTGTGAGTGCCTGAATAGTAGGCGTATCACCTTGCAGCGCAATAAAATAGTCGATGCCCTCTTGCGACAAGACTAACACCACCAACAGACTTTGGTCTTCTAGCAAATAAATATATTGCGTCCATGTCAGTCCACTTGGTAAGGGAACCGCAAGAACATCCACCGGATCGCCTTCAAATTCAGGGTTAAACCGATGAACAAAATCAAGTCCGCTGGCCTGTTGATCGTCGCTTGTTTCGCCTATACCGAGATAAAACGCGCCTTCGGGATCACTTGATGTAAGGACGGCGTAGTCGGCTAACTGTTCGACAGTCAGATTTGCATCAAGGGTAACACTAAAGCGGTTTTCAGGATCACTATACGTCGGGATTTCGACCCCTTCAGCGGCTTTTACGGCGATTTGTACGCCGTTCTGACTTATAGTCACTGTGCCACGATCATCCACCTCGAAGGTGAAGACACTATTGCTCAATCCGCGCCCGTTCCCGATAAAACTGCCCGCTTCAAAGGGGACAAGTTCGATGTCTACCGGGATACCCTCTTGCACAACAACGGCATAAAGGACACCCTCGCGCAGTTCAACACTAATCTCAGCAAATGTACTGCTGTAGTCGCCTACCAGCGCATCGAATTCACCCGGTGTTGGCTGATAAGACCGTGCGGCTTCAATCCGTGCTTGTAACGCTTCTGGATCATAACCACTTTGGGCATTGATAGTGTCAATCGGACTTTGTTCGGGCGTAATCCCCAATATTTGCGCGATAACACCCCGTGCGCCCGCTTGGATAAAGAGTTCGCCGCCTTCGGTAGCATCCGCATTGGTCAGAATCGTCACACCGAGTAATTCCGAAGGGACGAGAAATAAGGCCGCCGTAAACCCGTCAATCGCGCCGTTGTGCCACACAAGATCATAGCCTTCATAAGGCGTATTGACCCAGCCCAAGCCATATCCTTCCGTTACTTCGGAAGTCGCCGTATGCATTTCGTCCAGCATCGCTTGCGAGACAATGCGCTCGCCATTAAATGTGCCATCGCCAAGCTGCAACATCGCGTAATTCGCCATGTCGATCACGTTAGAAACAACCGCTCCGGCAGGCGCAACCAAGCTAAGATGTTCAAAAAGGGGCTGTGGCTGTGCGCCTTCACGGATATTGAACAAATGCGGCAGCGCATAATTGCTTGTTTCCGCCATGTCATCAAACGAAAGCAGGCTTTCGTTCATGTCGAGCGGGGCGAAGATATGGGTCTGGATATAATCTTCCCATGTTTCCCCGGTGACTTGTTCCAGCACATAACCCGCCAGTGCATAAGCACCATTGTTATACACATAGACCGCGCCGGGATCCGAAGCGAAATCTTGTGGAACCATGTCTTCGATCAGGGCTTCACGACTTTCCACTGCACCGCTGTACCAAACGATATCGACGACAGGGAGTCCACTCGTATGCGACAGCAAATGGCGCAGCGTAACCTGCTCAAAACGCGGATCGGTATAAGCCAGATCAGGCACATAATCGACAATCGGCGTGTCCAGATCAAGATTGCCAGCATCGACCTGCTGCGCGACAGCCAGGGCTGTAAAAGACTTGCTCACAGAGCCAATTGAAAATAAGGTTTCTGGTGTAACGGCTTGTTCCGTCTCGATATTACGAAAACCGTATCCGGCGGTGTAAAGCACTTCTCCATTTTGGACGATGGAAAGATTAGCCCCTGTTACGTTGTAGAGTTCCATTATTTCTTCAAGATACGAATCAATTTGAGCAGAGTCAAATTCTGGAGGTTGTGCTTGGGTGGGTAAAACGAAGATCAGCGACATAAAAATCAGTGCGGCACAGGTCAATCTTAAAAATGCTTTCATGCGAATCTCCTAAACTTTCTCGTAGATACTTAGAGCATAAAGCCATTTAAAATCGATCACCAGCTTGGTATTAAGGAAGTTTTCTCCGCAATTTGTGGAAATTAGTACGCTGTTTTGTGGAAAGTAACCACTGTTTGCCTCACTAAATAATTTTGACATACGCTTAATTTGCGGTACATTATCGCTCTACGCATCAAAAACATTTTTGAGATGCGTATATAACCATAAGAGACCAAAACTTCAGAGGAGAAAAATGGTGAATAAGAGAATTTTATTTGTGCTGATGATGTTGGTAGTCGCGGTTGCGATGACGGGCATTGTGGCAATGGCACAAGACGGTGTGCAAGTGGGCGAGATCACACAACGTATTATTGATCGCGGTTCCGTGGTCTGCGGTGTGAACACAGGTCTCGCTGGCTTCGCTGAACAAAATGACGCTGGTGAATATGTCGGCTTCGATGTCGATTTCTGCCGCGCTGTTGCCGCCGCCATCTTGGGCGATGCCAACGCCATTGAATATCGCCCGCTGCAAGCAGACGAGCGCCAAGCCGCCATCCAGAGCGGTGAAGTCGATATGATGTCGCGTAACACCACCTATACCCTCAGCCGTGATGCGGTGTGGGCAGCGACCTTTGGCCCCACCACCTTCTATGATGGTCAGGGCTTCATCGTGCGTACCGACAGCGGTATCACTGAACTCGAACAACTTGAAGGCGCTTCGGTCTGCGTTCAGACTGGTACAACCACCGAATTGAACCTGGCGGATGCCTTCAGCCTGCGTGGGCTGACCTACGAACCCCAAGTCTTCAGTGAAGCAGAAGCTACATGGGCTGCTTATCTGGAAGGCCGCTGCGATGCCTTCACAACCGACAAAAGCGGTTTGGCTGCCTATCGTGCTGCTTCCGAAGACCCCGGCGCACACACCATCCTTGCTATCACCATCAGCAAGGAACCGCTCGGCCCCGTCAGCCCACAAAGCGACCCGCAGTTTGCCGATATTGTGCGCTGGTCGGTCTATGCGACCATCCAAGCCGAAGAATATGGCATCACCAGCGAGAACATTGGGGAGTTCCTGACCAGCGATGTCCCTGAAATTCAACGCTTCTTGGGACAGGGCGACAACGCTATTGGGTCGCTCTATGGCATCCCGAATGACTTCACCGTTGCCATCATCACCCAGCTTGGCAACTATGGAGAAATTTTTGATCGTCACATCGGCCCCGAAACCATCTTCGGTCTGGAGCGCGGCCTGAACGCCCTCTGGACGGACGGCGGCCTGATGTATTCGCCGCCCTTCCGCTAAATCTAAGCTGAAGGCTTAAGGATGAGAGGGTAGTGCTTCCTTTCATCCTTCGCATTAGTCCTTATAGGGACACAATAATGCCGTTTGACAATTAAATACGGAACTTGTAGAGACGCGAGACATCGCGTCCGCCACAAAAATTGAAGCGGACATCATATATGATGTCCCTACACGGAATTCCATATTATCTTCTTAAAGAGCGTTACTGTGTCCCTATGGACAAGCCATTTAAATAAAGCAGCAAAAATATCCTGAGTGAATTCCCTTTATTATGAGCATAAATTAGATTAATTTTTCGCCGGGCGGTTAGGCAGGATGTGATACCGTGACACCGATACAAAACAGACCTTCATCATTCAGTTTTCTACGCGATATACGATTCATTCAGGCTATAGGACAGGTCATTTTTGCCATAGTCATCGTCGCCGCGCTATCTATTATCGCCATCTCGGTAACAGATGCCTTAAGAGCGCAAAACCTCGCGCCGAATTTTTCTTATCTGAACAATCGGGCTGGCTTCGATATTGGCGAACAGCCGGGGATCGTCGCTTATACCTCCGATAATACCTTCTTACAAGCCTTTATCATCGGCCTCATCAACACCATGCGTGTGATCGTCGTTGGGTTGGTGCTGGCTACAGTGATTGGGGTGTTTTTCGGCGTTTTCTTGTTGAGCAGCAATTGGCTCATCAGGACGATTGCGCGGGCGTATGTCGAGATACTGCGGAATATTCCGCTGGCAGTACAGTTGACGGTTTGGTATTTTATCGTCATGTTTAGCCTGCCCGTCGTTCAGCAGAGCATCGCTTTGCCCGCTGAAGGTGTTTTGTTTATTGCGCTGCGCCTCCTCCTCTATCCGATTGCTGTATGGCTAGTGATGAGTTATGGCAAAGGACGCATCAAACAACGCGATGCGATCTTAAGTGTGGCGGCGTTGGCTTTTATGATCGAAGGCGGCTTATGGCTGGCACGGACGCAACCCAACTGGGCGGATGTTCCTGGCAAAGCGGATTTGGGAAGCGTAAGTTTTTGGCTCTATTTAGTCGTGAGCCTCGGCTTAGTCGCTGCTGCATGGCAGCTTCCGCAGCGGTTTCCTATCCTGCGCGATTTTAAAACCAGAGGGCTTTTTATCACGCTTGGGCAGTTGGTCGGCGGATTGATGCTGTACTTTGGCCTCGTGCCGAGTGCTTCTATACGGACAGAAATTTATCCAGCGGTATATATCAATAATCGCGGCTTTACCTTTCCCGAAATCCAGACCACAGGCCGTTTTAATGAATGGATGTTGTTTGTTGTCGTGGGGATCGTCGTGGCAGTCTTTCTCTGGATTTATTTTAGCCGCGTCGTCGAAGCGACTGGAACGCCCATTCCTTATGGACGCTATGCCCTGTTAACGATTATTGGATTTATGGTCGTGGGGTGGATTTTAGTTCAGCTTGAGCCAGAACCTGCGCTTATACCCGTGCAGCAAGACGGCACTACGGTCTATATGACTTTCGAAGATGCTCGCGCCACCGATCTGCTCACCACAGAAGAACAAGCCCTGTACAGCCGATCACCGTTAATGTTCTTAATACCTGAGCGTTCCGGGTTTAACTTTAAAAATGGCATCCGAGTCTCGCCCGAATATATGGCGCTTCTGTTGGGGCTTTCCATCTATACGTCTGCTTTCGTTGCAGAAATTGTGCGAGCAGGCATTCAAGCCGTCCCTTATGGACAAGTGGAGGCAGCACGTTCTATTGGACTGCCCTATATCCGCGTTCTGCGCCTCATTGTCCTGCCACAGGCGCTGCGGGTGATTATTCCCCCGTTAGGCAACCAATATTTAAATCTTGCGAAAAATTCCAGCCTAGCCGTATTGATCGCTTATGCCGATCTCTTCCAAGTGACACGTACCATCATGAATACCTCCGGGCAGTCTGTACCGGGTATCATCATGGTCATGCTCACCTATCTCGTTATCAGCTTACTCATTTCGGCGGGAACTAACTGGTTCAACCGTCGTTTACGCTATGTAACTAACTGAAAGCTCAATTTATGACTACTGGAGCTGATCCGTACAATCCTAATCCGCAAACACCGGCGATTTATCGTGATGAGCCGGCACGCAAATCTGCACCTGTGTTAGAAGTCGGCGCAATTGCCTGGATTCGCCAGAATCTTTTCCGCACATGGTTTGATACCATCCTGACGATCCTCGCAGGAATTTTTATAGTCAGTGTCTTGACTAGTACGATAAGCTGGGTCATCACGCGGGCTAACTGGTCGATTATCAATTTTAATTTGCGCTTGCTGATGATCGGGCGTTTCGAGCTAGAGTATGAGTGGCGCATACGGTTAGTCGTGCTGCTCTTCGCCTTTGTCGGCGGATTCGCTCTTTCGGCCTTCGGACGTGCCTCTCGGCAGTTGGTGATCGGCACAATCGCGGTCTTGATCGTATTATTCGTCGCGCCGCCTCTTATCACAGCGACTACCCCGCTGCCGCCCTCTTACTTAGCTGTCGGGAATATCGATATTGTTTCGGGTACAGCGACAGAAAACGCGCAGCCTCAGCTTGCCTTTTTGGGCAAAGGCGGCGAGGAAATCAGCCTTACTGCAGCGGAATCCTTAAGCGATGATGACCAAACACTCGCGCTGCTACACAGCTTCGCCGATGAAGCCACCAATACCCTGCGTAACGGGGCAATCAATCGCCTAGAAGCGATTCGTCTGAAGACAGAGTTGGAAGCCAAATTAGCAGGCAATGGGCTAACCCCAAATCAGCGCGAAAGACTTACGGCGGATTTGGCACGCATCACGATTCTCGAAACACCCATTACAGAAGCCTATCAACTTAACAGCCTGGCCGTGAATGTGCGGATTTTGCGCGGTTCGACGGGCGAGGTATTGGGTGAAGGGACTGTCGAGCGAGGGAGCGATCCATTAACAGTCACCCTTCCCGAAGACGGTTGGTATATCATCGAAAAAACGCCTGTGGGCGATGCTGAAGGTATCACGCTGTTAGAGACACATGGCATTTATCCCCTGCTGGAACGCAGCATTACGCGCATCGCTGAAGATGCGGCGATTGGGACTTCGCAATCGATTACCCAATACGTCCGCTTTACTGATTTTTATACAACGGAAGAAACTCGGCCTGAGATTGGGGATGAAAATGTGCCAATGGCCTTGAGCATTGATTTGCGCTATCAGGGTTTAAGCACTTTACCGCACTATCTACGGCTTTATGTCGTACCTTTTTTCAATCAATTGCGTATGCCGCTGCTGATGATTGTCATCGCGGTGGCGCTCGGTTATTTGGTCAGCCGCCAAGGTATTGATCGTTTTATGTCGGCCTCCGAGTTACCGCGTAGTAATTCAGTACGGATTGCGACATGGCTTATCATCGCCGCACCGCCTATCGCTTTCATCATCATTTACGGTACAGGCGGGATACTCCCCTTCACCGATACGCGGCGTTGGGGCGGATTGATGCTCACGATTTTTCTTTCACTCGCGGGGATTGTGTTGTCCTTCCCATTAGGGCTTTTATTGGCACTAGGACGGCGCAGTTCGCTGCCCGTCATCAGCCAAGCCTGCACACTCTACATCGAATTTGTGCGCGGCGTACCGCTGATTACCGTGTTATTCATGTCTCAGCTTCTTTTACCACTGGTCAGCCCAGGATTAGCAGATTTCCCCAACGTCTTGCGCGCAACCGTCGGCATTATCTTATTCAGCGCGGCTTATCTCGCAGAAAATGTGCGCGGCGGGCTGCAATCTGTCCCTAAAGGTCAAATCGAAGCAGCCACAGCCTTAAGCCTATCCTCAAGTCAAATCGCGCTGTTTATCACCCTGCCGCAAGCGCTCCGAGCCGTTATTCCGGCGCTGGTAGGGCAATTTATCTCCTTATTTAAGGATACATCGCTCGTCGCTATCGTCGGTCTACAAGATTTGCTAGGGATGGCACAGGTCGTCTATGCCCAAACCGAGTTTATCGGCCTGCGGCGAGAAACTTTGCTGTTTATCGCGCTCATTTACTTTACCTTCAGCTATTCGATGGGCGCAATCAGCCGTCAAATTGAAAGCAGCGGCTCTGGTGCGACCCGCAAACAGCAGTTGTAAGTGCTGTGTAAGGATAGCTTCGTAAGCTCAAATTAAGTTATCTCTTTGGGGCATCACATTAACAATGAAAAGGCGAATCGCTAAAAGCTGTAGGCTGAGGGCTGGAACACTATGGAAAATATAAACAATCAAGACGCAATGATTATATGCCGCAATGTGAATAAGTGGTACGGCGATTACCAAGCCCTGCGCGATGTTTCGATGTCGGTAGCTCCCCATGAAGTCGTCGTCATCATCGGGCCATCAGGCTCAGGAAAATCGACCTTTATCCGCTGCATTAACCGTCTGGAAGTGCATCAAGAGGGGGAAATCATCGTCGATGGCATGGTGATGGGGCGCGATATGGAAAATATCACCGCCATCCGTCGTGAAATCGGCATGGTGTTCCAACAATTTAATCTATTTCCCCATCTTACCGTGCTGGATAATATTATCTTGGGGCCGCGTGAGGTACGCCATTGGTCTAAAGAACGGGCGATTGCCAAAGGGATGGAACTTTTGGAACGCGTTGGCATTCCCGAACAAGCCAGCAAATTCCCCGGCCAGCTTTCTGGTGGGCAGCAGCAGCGTGTCGCCATTGCCCGTGCGCTGGCGATGGAGCCTAAAATCATGCTGTTCGACGAACCGACTTCCGCACTTGACCCCGAAATGGTGCGCGAGGTGCTGGATGTGATGAAAGAACTGGCACAAAGCGGCATCACGATGATGGTCGTCACGCATGAAATGGGCTTTGCCCGTGAGGTGGCGAATCGCGTGGTCTTTATGGATCATGGGCGCATCGTGGAGGAAGGTCCGCCTGAGCATTTCTTCCATCCCGAAGCGGAACATCACCCGCGCACCGAATTATTTCTCTCACAGATTCTGTAACTGGCTTCTACAAACAAAAAAGGGGCGTTCATTGAGCGCCCCTTTGCTGGCTTGTGTAATTCACAAGTAACCACAGGTCTATTTTTGTAAGGGAGAAGTGTACCTCGCCCTTACGATAGATAATCTAACTGATCTTACGCAGACACTCAAATCACTGGACACTGGCAGTTCAAAACTGCCAGCTAGAGGGTTTAAAAACCCCTGAAGGGGATAAGTAAAAAGGTTCTTTAACCTCTTTAGAGGTTTCCGGATTGCGCGTAGCTCTGGGTTTTGAACCCGGAGCGGCTGGCTGCGTAAGGTGAGAATCTAATTCAAGATTGTTTGTTATGGTCATTACTAAGCATCCGCGACTAGAATCCCGCTGAGAATGGTCATGGCAAACGTGGCGACCAAAAGCGCTGCTGTCGGTGATCCAAAGGCATTCCATGCGATCAACATCGCGGCGAAACAAGCAATTGTCGTCAGGATGCGCGTTTGCAACACACGCGGATTCGTCAAGCTAACTGCCCCAATCATGCCGATCAAAATAGAAATTACGGCGATAAACAGAAGGCCATTCACCATAATATCAGCATGATAACCCTGCAAAATCCAGACGGCGCTCCCGCCTGCGATCAAGCAAATTATCGGCAATACAACATCCGCCGCGAATAATTCCAGCCCATTTACAGGCAAAAGCTGGCGTAAGAAGCGTTCTTCCACATCAGTGCGGAAGACATGGAGCAAGCCTGCTGGCGGCGTAAGTCCCGCGATGAGCAGCCAACCAATCGTCAATTGGACGGGCAAATTATTACCAATAATGAAGATTGCCGCCCCCGTCATCGCCGCGCCCCATAATAAATTAAAGCCCAACATAATCGGATGCCGCACATAGGATAATCCAGCGCGTGTCACCAGCATCCACCAGCCCGTCGCTTTGGGCAAGCGCAAAAACGGTTTCCGGGCGGCTTGTGTTTCTCGCAAATACACTTGGGCGACCAATTGAGGACGTATCCACGCCATCAAACCAAGCGCTTGAATACGGGCGAAGAAAACACTTTCATCGGCGGCCTGCATCATATTGACACGATTACCCACCCATACCAAGGCCACCACCGCGCCAATCATCAATCCTGCTAACAGGAGATAAAGCCATATTGGGGCATCCCCGTAAATCGCTAACACGACCCCCCGACCCGGCCATAAGATCGCATCGGGCAGCAGATAGGCCAGCCCCAATAGCAGCAGCGGCAGCGCCCACAAAAATCGCCAGCGCTCCAAACGCGGATAGACTAATCGCAGCAAGCCAAGCGCCCAAGCAAGCGCCCACGTCAAGACGACAAGCAAAGCCACCATCAAGCCAGCACGTAAAGCCGCCGCGAGGGAATTTGTGTCGTAGGGGCGCACAAGAGCGCTGGCGATGAGTGCCACTAAACTGCTCAACAGCAGAATACGCAAAATGACCTGCCGCCCGAATCCTAAAATTACCGGGACGACGGCATCAATCGGTGAACTGGCGAGATAGGCCGTATCGGGAAACGATAGTTTTAAGGGCGTACTTCGCAGCATAATCGTCAAGACGAAAACTTGGATGATAAGGACAGCCCAAGGAATCGCCAGCAACACATCCACCAGAAAATCGCGTTGAATCGTATTGCCAATATACGTCGCCTGCCCGAAAATCCAGCTAAAGACCGTTCCTACCCAAAACAATCCAATCAACAGGAGATAGAAAAGATAAATGGCTTGGGAAATCGCGCCACCGCCCGGTTGATAGCCCGCCACGCGCAACCAATACACAGCAGAATCGCGGAATTGTCGCCAGCGCAGCCAGAGCAGCAGCCGGAGTTCGCGCCCGACATTATTTATCATGCCGTGCTGCTTTCTGCGCCAAAATCGCGGAACGCAGCATCGCATCCATCGAAAGCGCCCCTTCAATTTTAAAGGTCTTACGCAGATTGTCCGGCGTTCCCTGTGCGATCACTTCCCCCTGCTCCATGATGATGTAGCGATCAGGATGCGCTTCATACGGGAGCTGATGGCTGCTCAGGATAATCGTCATGCCGTCGTTGCGATGCAGGTTGATCTCACGCCACAAATCATCGGCGGAAACCGGGTCTAGGGGGCCAAGCGGCTCATCTAAAAGCAAAATATCCGGTTCGATCAGCAGTGCGATACACAAAGCCAGCTTGTAACGCATCCCACGTGAAAAAGTAAACGGAAAGGCATTCCGGTTCGAGAGCAAGCCATAAGTATCCAGCAACTGTTCCGCTTCTTCTTCCCAATTCGCCAGTAAATTGGCCTGAGCGCAAAATTGCAAATGCTCCCATGCCGTTAGTTCATCGTAAAAAGGCGGGGTATCCGGCACTAAGATGACATGCTCACGAATCGAGCGCTCATCCTTCTTGACGGACGTGCCAAGAATCTTGATATCGCCATCAGTGGCGCGTGTCCATCCTGCGATGCAGCGTAATAAGGTAGATTTCCCCGCACCGTTGCGCCCCACCAGCGCGATTAATTCCCCAGCCTCCGCTTCAAACGAGACTTTATTGAGGGCAAATAATGACCCATAACGATAACTAACCTCATTTACGTCCAATAATTGGGCGACTTTTTCCTTAGATTTAGAATCAGCGGTCATACATTCCTGCTTCCACGATAGTCTTACGCGCAAGGCCATTGTACATGGCGCGAGTGGTTTTGTGTAAGCGGCGATTAATCCAGCACGCTGTTACCCACAGAAATACCAGCGAGATAGCCGCTGCTCCACGCCCACTGGAAGTTATAACCGCCGATTCGCCCGTCTACATCACAAATTTCGCCGCACAGATACAAGCCAGGGCAAAAGCGCGATTCCATCGTCTCCAGCCGAATTTCCATCAGCGGAACGCCTCCTGCTGTAACTTCGGCATACGTAAAACCGCGATTGCCAGTAATCGGAAGCGGGGTTTGTGTCAGCAGTTTTGCCAATGCCTTACGCTTGTCACGAGTGAGTTGATCGGCAGGCATTCCCGCTTCAAGATCAGCTTCGGTACATAAAGCGCGGATGAGCCGTTCCGGTAAATCGCCGGAAAGCATTTTGAGGAGGGCGATGCGTCCCGCCGCCAAAATTTCGTTATCGACCTGCTCCATCGTTTTATCCGGCAGCCAATTAATCGTCAGCGCCGCGCCGAAATCCTCATAACGCGCATCAATAAAATAACGACTCATATCCAGCACCGACGGGCCAGAAAGCCCAAAATGGGTGCAGAGTGTCGAATCCGTAAACGACATCAACCGCTTCCCAGTTGAAGACCGCAAATCGAGCGTTGTCGGCAGCGTGATTCCGCTTAACCCACAAATAAAATGATCTTTCGGCAGCGTCAAAGGGACAAGTGCGGGAAAGATGCGCGGCGTAAGGTTGTGTCCGAGCGATTTGACCAGTTCATAGCCCCGCCCATCCGAACCCGTCTTAGGCAGACTCTTGCCGCCTGTTGCGAGAATGACGCTTTGCGCTTGCATTTCGCCCCACTCACCGCTGATGCAAAATCCATCAGTCAACTTTTCAATTTTTTGAACGCGATAAGGTGTTCTAAAGACGACATTCGCCCGCCGCGCCGCATTCATCAGCGCATCGAGTACGGTGTGGGCATCGTCAGTTGTGGGGAATAATTTACCTGTTTCCTCACGCTTGAGTTCCACGCCAATTTCACGAAAAAAGGCAATCGTTTGCGGAACATCAAAACGACGTAGCACTTTTTTAATGGCGTTGGGCGACGCACCCGCATAGGCACTAGAATCGACCACATCATGCGTCACGTTACAGCGTCCGCCACCCGCAACAAGAATTTTCGCGCCGGGCTTCTTCGCGCCATCGAAAATCATGATACGGCGATGGGGGGTTGTGCGTCCGGCAAAGATGCCTGCCATCAACCCTGCCGCCCCCGCGCCAATGATTGCGCTGTCAGTAAATTCTATTGGGTTGGACATGTCTTAGTCTTAAGTGAGTTATAATGAGCCATAATGCACTCAATAGTAAATAAAAGATATTTATGGAATACGCTCAAGATAAAGTTGATGAGACTGTACTAGCATTACTGTATCTTGTACTCCATGATTATAATCGCGCATGGAAGGGATTCAATTGGGATATATTGGAACGGATTTATGAAAAAGGATCTATTGAAGACCCCAAAAATAAAAATAAGTCAATGACGTTACGCAGCAAGACGAACAGGTTGCAACTCGTTCAAAGTATCGAAAGCGGTGCGTAAGGCACGCAAGTAGAGCCTGGATTTCAGAGCAAAATGGTTAGTTTTGGTCGTCACTTTCAGCATTTCCAGCTTAACGTAGGCACACAGCGAAGCAAAGAGGTGATTGCTTTGCGTCGTGACGGTCTGGGTCAATGAGTGGGGCAAATACAGCCCAGTTAAAGGACTTTAAAGCCATTTAAATCTTTATTGGGTGGTTGCCCTATTGTTGTCCATCTAAAAAAGAATTATACTTCGGTTTGATTTTATCCATAATCCTAATTCACCAGTTTCTTATGGAAGGGGGCGCGGATGCAGGGCAGCGATAGCTTCCGGCTAATCGTCCGGCGAGGTCCACAGCCAAACCAGACTTATGATCTGAACAAAGACATTGTTACGCTTGGGCGTGATATTACCAATGACATCGTGATTAATGACCCGGAGGCCAGTCGCCATCATCTCCGCCTAACACGCGGCGCAGATGGGTTCAACATTGAAGACCTCGGCTCCACCAATGGCACATTTATCAACGGTCAGCGGTTATCGGGTGTCCGTCCGCTCAATCGGGGCGATATGATTGGGTTGGGGGAAACCGTCACGCTTGGGTATGAACAAGTACGCCCCGTAGGGGAAAACCCACCAGCGCCGACAGCCGGCAGCCCAATGCCGCAATCTCCCGCGCCGGGGTATCAACAACCGTCGCCCTATGCGCCGCCACAACAACAGCCTTATGCTCAACCGCAGCAACCATCTAATGTGCCACCGCAGCAACCCGCTTACGGTCAACCTGCCCAACCGCAGCAGCCCGCCTATGGACAGCCAGCGCAAGCGGATTATGGGCAGCCTGCTTATGGGCAAGATTACGGCGCACAGCAGCAGGCTGCTTACGGACAATCCCCCGCTTATGGGCAGCAGGGATACGTAGCTCCCGGTACGGGCTATGATTATGATCCCTACGCCATCCGCGAAGAAGCGCCGCGCAGCGCCACGCGCTGGATTTTTATCGGTTGCGCTGTGTTGGGGGTATTTTGCTGCTGCACCAGCGTCGTTGGCTTAGTCATTATTGATGCGCTCAATCTATGGTATGACCTGCCGATTGTGAGCAGTCTCGCGCCTTTATTCGAGAGTATTGCGAATGCGCTCGGCTTAGTATAAATCGAAGTGTAGGGGTGTAATATTATACTGCGCCCCTACAAACCCAATTCTCTAGTCTGCTCATGTTACTACTGGCAGTTCTCTTTTGTCTGGTTGGGGAATTTCTTCTGTGGGCAGAATTTCATCCTGCTTGAGCATGAGCGCGGGAACGAGCGCTATTCCACATAAAACCGCCCCTAACAACCCCAATTCACCTAATACGTTAACGGTAATACGCGCATACGTATCGGTGTAAATCGCTGTATCCAGCCCTAAACCTTGCAATTCAGCACCAGCTAGGCTATTCACCCGTTGCAGCGCGAAGGCGGTTAAGGAAGAGACGCTGACCGTCATCCCGACAGCACGTAAAATAATCACGAGCGCGGAGGCTACACCGCGCTGTGCGTTATCGGCGGCATTAATCACGGCTGTGCTGATGGGAGAGAACGTCAGCCCGAAGCCCATCCCGACTAAGGCCATTTCCAGTGCAATCGTGCCTGTGGGAATTTCCAAATACCATGTTTGCCAGATTAGCAAGAAGCCCACAATTGATAAGCTCAAGCCTAGCACAACCGTCTTGGCATAACCAATCCGATCACTTAACAGACCGCCGGGCAGCGCCGCTAATGCCATCGGCACCGTCAGCGCGGAAAGCAGAAAACCAACATCGCGGGCGGCGGAACTAATCTGATCGGCACTTTCCAGCCGTATGTTGACGAGAATCGGGACGACGACCAGCCCGATAAAAATGCAGTAACCGACGATCAAATTAGCGATTAGTCCGGCGCTGATGTTACGTTTTCGGAACATTTTTAAGTCAAATAACGGATCGCGCACCCGTGATTCCACCAAAATAAACAGTAGAAAACAGATCAACGCTAAACTCAGCAGCGGGACGGCATAAGGCGGAATAACCGAAAGTTCTTCAAAACTGCCCGTGCCAACTCCGACATCAATGTTTGCGCCTAAGCCGATATTTAGCCCGACGAGCGTTCCCGTAATCAGCACTGCGCCGATATAATCAAATCGTCCGCTGATGCGCTTCATCGGGACGTTACGCAGTCCCCAGAGCATAGCAACCAGCGCGATTAGCATCAGCGGGACGTTAATCCAGAATAAGGCTTTCCAATCTGGCGCAGGCCAATCGAGGCCGATGCTGCGAAAAAAATTGACGAAACCTGCTTCGTTTTGGTGGAAGAAATAAATCAACACGCCGCCATAAAGATGTCCCAAGACCCAACCGAGTGTGTCCACCGCGCCGACCAGACCCAACGGACGGGCGCGTTTGCCAGCGGGGAACATGTCGCTGACTAAGGCCAGCGTAACCGGGACGAGCGCCCCCGCACCAAAGGCTTGAATCACCCGCCCAAAGATGATGGCTTGCAAGTTGACATAAGCGCGATCAGGCCGTTCCCCCAGTCGGCGATAAACGCTATATAGCAAGTCGGTAGGCCAAAGATGTGCTACTGCAACCAACACTGAGCCGATAATGAACAGCATCATGCAAATGGTATAAATGCGCCGCCGCCCGAACAAATCACTAAATTTGCCCATAAAGGTCAGGCCGATGGTATCCGCCAGCAGATACGCCCCCAAGACCCACGCAGCGTCATCCAAGCCAGTTTGTGGCGGGAGTTCAAGCTGCACGATCAATTCCGGCAGAAAAGCCGAAACAACCGTCAAATCTAACGACCCGATAAAAACCGGAAGGCACATAATCACCAAGACAACCCAGGGATTCCACCCTTTTTGTTCCTGTGGCGCTGTTGTCGTCATAAGTTTACGCTCCGGCTGTCGCTTCGGGGGTTGCTTCTGGCTCTGGCGGCGGATTCAGTTGCGCGGGGGCATCAATATCGAAGACATCAATCGTCCACGTCGTTGGGTCGGGTTGTGTCTCGGTGATCGTTTCTGGCTGGCTAATCATCAGACGGACGGGATAGCGGGTAGTACGGTCAATATACACTTCCACGCCAACAGCGCCTTCGGCTTCGATCAAATCCACCAATAGGGCAGAGACGGCTGGCCCTTCGGCTGTTCCTGAAAGGTGATAGACCGAACTTCCGTCATCTAATGTTTCTTCGCCGATGTAGCTAAGTGCCGTTAAAGAGGAAAGTGCTGCTTGGAAGCCCGTGTCGGCGGCGATCAACGTTTCAGGATTAAAACCGGGCGCGAAAAAGGCTTTAATCCAGTTCGTACCCAGAATTTGTACCCATTGATCTGCTCCACGCGAAAAAATACCAATATCAATCGTTACCCCCCCCGTCACAACACGCACTGACCCCTGCATCAAATCCGGCGCGACATACTGCGCTTGCGCCCGCCGGAAAGTGACTTGTGTATCTGCCCCATTAAGCTCAATCAGAATCGGATATTCCGCACCGCTTTGGGTAACATCCAGCCGGAAGGTCTCCGCGCTGCGAATATTATCCGCTGCTTCCGTCAACAATGCCACCGGATCAGGCGGTTGTTCATCCCCATCATCCCCACCAGTACAGCCAGCTACAAAAATACCTAAACACACCATAAGCAATAAATGACATAAACGCGGCACAAGCGTCCCCTTTTTCTTCAAGCAAAAACATACACTTAGTATAATACGTTGTCTGAGGTCAGGGCGTTCTAATTGGATGGAGAATTGATTAGTTTAGTGAACTTTTTCTCAATGATTTGTTTTTAGGGAGAGAAGTAACGGTTTAATTCCCAAACGCTATAAATGAGTGAAGCGATCTAGCGCTGAAAATTAGGAAGTGTAAAATGGTGTTGTAGATCGCAGATGGAGCGCTAAATGAGGGTCGCTTTACCCAAGAAAAAATGGACTGTAGAAGAATATCTCGCATTTGAACGTGCCAGAGGAGAGAAACATAAATACTTCGCAGGTGAAGTCTATTTGATGACCGGGGCAAGCCGCAAACATAACCTTATCGGCGTAAACGTAACAACCACTTTAAATACACATAGGACTTTCGCTCACGCATTTACCCCACCCCTAAATCCCCTCCCCATTGCATGGAGAGGGGACTTCAAGATGCGTTTTTCTCCCCTTCTCCAATACTTGGAGAGGGGGCCGGGGG
>DAOTTO010000056.1:0-2172 GCA_034437895.1 Anaerolineae bacterium
CACCCCCCGGCCCCCTCTCCAATACTTGGAGAGGGGGAGAAAAACGCATCTTGAAGTCCCCTCTCCATGTAATGGGGAGGGGATTTAGGGGTGGGGTAAATGCGTGAGCGAAAGTCCTAAGAGTTTTAGGACAAACACATAAAATCCGGCATAAATGCGGTAAAATTCTCTTTAGAGACATAAAAAATAAGGAGTCATCGGTCAGGACATCTGAGCTGCTGACAACAGATGACTTAAAATCGGGGCTATTATGATCCGTTACAATCGCCACAATACAATCTGGCTGACTATCTTGGGTGCGCTCATCGGCGTGGTGCTGCTGGCGGGGGCGGCGACACCTATCGTGCAGTTGACTCTGATTGCGTTATTCGCCTTCGCCGTTGGTGGGTCATTTATTGATCTCTCGCAGCAGCAAAAATTAATCGATAACCTGCAACAACGCTCGCCGCTTAATCGCGTGAAGATGAGTCCACAAGCGCGGGAGGCCGTCGCCCGTGCCAGCAATCGCGGCGGGCATCTGCCGATGGCGCTCACACTCGCGGATGTCGGCATTATTGCGTCGCAATCGGGCAGTGATGGCCTCGTCATGCGCCGGACGCGAACCATCTCCAAAGATGATGATGGCGCACGACCTTTCATCACGCTCAACGTCAATTCGATGGAAGCAGATCGCAACGCCAATGTCCGGTTTGAGATCATCGACCAGAACGGGCGCGAGGTCTACATTCACGAAATGAAGGTGTATTTGCGCGAGGGCGAAATGAACATCCTCGCCGACCATCATTTGCCGCTGCTCAAAAATCCGCAGATCGAAGGTATGGGTGATTGGGATTTGCGCGTGTATCTGGATGGCAGTTTAGCGGGTGTGCATAATTTTACCCTCTCGCCCTCGACAGAAGATCGCCGCCGCCGTTTAGGAGGGAACACGTCCCAATACTACGTCACTGAATCCGAGCGCGAGGCCGAGCCGGAAGACCTGCCCACCAGCCTAGAAGACCTGCTCCGTAACCAAAGCCGGAGCAGCAACGGGCGTTAGGAAAAATCATGCCACAAAACTTCTCTCCAAGAGATACGGTCCTCGCCGTCGTGTTGGGCTTTTTACTGCTGGCAGGGCTGATTCAAGGACAGGCCGGTATTATCCTGCTGTTTGCCCTCATCGCCGGGGTCTATTTTTTTCGCAATCAAATGGATTTTGGCGGCGGCAGCACCGATCAAGCTGATGCACCCGTTGTCATCCGCCGCGAATCACCGCTGGAAGCGCAGACCGAAAATCAGGTTTATAAACACGCGCTGGAGGCTGTGCGCCGTGTGGGATTAGAACCTAATCGGATGCAGGTGCTTCCCGTTGATATTGGGCTGCTCTCGTTTCATGATGATCGAAATCCCGTGATTCATCGCCTACAAGCGGTTGAAGACAATGCCGATTACGTCCAACCGTATGTGCAGCTTCGTGTTCCCGTTACGGCAAGGGGCAAAATCCGCTTTGAAGTAACCGATAAAGACGGCAAGCTGCTCTACGTTTATGAGGATAACTATCAACTCAAGCGTGGACGTAATTTAATCGTCCCCACGACCCGCCTGCCTATTCATGACCAGCATCCCACCGAAGGCCGCTGGCAGGTGCGCGTGTATGCGGATGGGACGTTGATCGCCAATCACCTTTTCGGCTGGGCAGCGACAGAAGATGAAGCGGTGCGGCCTCCGGTTGAAGAAGACGGCGAAATCAGCAGTGAGATGCGCGAACTCTTGGCGGAAAATCGCTTGCAGCGCATGAGCCTCGATGAACTGCTCGCGCCCCAGGACGATGAAGAAGACAGCGCAGGGCAGCAGCGCCGTTGATGACAGTTACGCAGGAGTGGTTAGTTCAGGTTTAGCTAACTCACCTTATGCCGGTAGTGGCCTTTTGTAGGGGCGACTCGGCGAGTCGCCCCATACGCACCAAGTTAAGGAAAAATTTGGCGCTTACCAACCCCTACGCTTTAATTTTTAAATATGCGAACTGTAGGGACGCGATATATCGCGTCCGCAGCACAAATTAAAACGGACATCATATATGCAGGACTTTCGCTTACCTCACCCCCCGGCCCCCTCTCCAATACTTGGAGAGGGGGAGAAAAACGCATCTTGAAGTCCCCTCTCCATGCAATGGGGAGGGGATTTAGGGGTGGGGTA